>CALWDM010000001.1 GCA_944376695.1 uncultured Mediterraneibacter sp.
GTCTTATGACAGTATACAGAGCAATCCGCTGACAGGCAAGTAGATCATAAATATGCTATTTTAAGAAATCAACAACATATATATGGATATTGCAGGATTAGTACAAAGCAGCAGAGTATTGATCGTCAAATACGGAATATAAAAGCCAAATATGGAGATGCGGTTATTGTAACGGAGATTTACACAGGAACAAAGCAAGATAGACCGGAATGGAATAAATTATACAAAAAAGTAAAGTCGGGAGATACGATTGTGTTTGATAGCGTATCTCGTATGAGCAGGAACGAAGATGAGGGTTTCTGCTTATATGAAGATTTATATACAAAGGGAGTAGAGTTGGTCTTCTTGAAAGAACCGCATATAAACACCGTTACATATAAACACGCATTACAAAGCAATATAGCTCTTACAGGAACGAATGTAGATTATATTTTAGAGGGCGTAAATAAGTATCTTATGGCACTTGCTAAAGAGCAGATAAGACTTGCTTTTGAACAGTCAGAGAAAGAGGTACAGGACTTGCATCAACGTACTAAAGAGGGAATAGAAACAGCAAGATTAAACGGCAAGCAGATCGGACAGCGAAGAGGAGCAAAGCTTACAACAAAGAAATCAATAGAGGCAAAACAACAAATTCAAAGATATAGTAAAGATTTTGATGGATCTTTGTCTGATGTGGATTGTTTAAAACTGACGGGGCTTGCTCGTAACACATATTACAAATACAAAAGAGAATTGAAAGTAGAACTGCAGGGCTGAATGTCCTGCTTTTCTTATGTGTATTTTGGATACCGCCTAGGGGTCTGTAAGGAATGTTTGCATAGCTAGACTAAGTACGTCTTTCTGACTCAAATTTTCAAAAAGGACTATTCATTATTGAATTCAAAATAAAAAGTTGAAAAAGGATATGTTGTGGTAAAATAAAAGAGAAGCTACAAATTATGGAATCAGCTTCTCTTTGGCGAATTGCATTTATCTGTATTATATCAAAAAGGTAGGTGCTGTACAATGACGAATGAACAAATTGTATCCCAGGTAAAAAAAGGTATTTCTGTAACGGAAAATATGCAGCTTTTGTATGAGAAGAATCTGCCTTTAATAAAAAAATTTATACATCCATATATACATTATGAATCAGAAGAGGATTTACTGCAGGAGGCATATTTTGGATTATGGGAAGCAGTACAGCATTATGAATCTTCGGAAAAGGTTCTATTTATGACTTATGCTCAATATTGGGTGCGTCAGAATGTGCAGCGATATATAGAAAATAATAGCTTCGCAATCAGGATTCCGAGTGCATATAGACAAAAGATAGGTCGTTACAAGAAAGCAGTGCAAGAGCTTAAGCAGGATTTAGGCAGGATGCCAACGGATGATGAAATTTCAGAATATAGTCTGTTGTCTACGTCCGTAATACAGAAGATAAGAATTTATATGCGTGATGTCGTTAGTCTGGATGCTCCGTTAAAAGAAGATGAAAACTCGAGCCTGTCCGATATGGTATCAGATGATTACAACCTTGAAAATGATACAGTTGATAGAATATTCAATGAATATCAAAAAAATGAGATCTGGAATATTGTAGAGCGTTACACAGATAAACAACAAGATCGGATCATTAATGAATATTACAGAAAAGGAAAAACATTATTACAGATTGCTCGGGAGACTGGCTTGAGTTGGGGAAAAGTACGTCAATGCAGGGATGCAGGGATCCAGCGACTTAGAATGACCAAAGCTCAGAGAGAAATAAAACAGAAATTTGAGATTGTTAATGCATCCGTTTATAGAACTGGACTCAATGGATTTAAAGCGCACGGAGATTCAATAGTAGAATATATAGCAGTACGCAATGTAGAATTGGAAGAAAGCTTAAAGCGTGCATATTGACTTAACAAAAGATAAGGAGTATAGTAATAACAGTTGTAAAAAATAGTGGTAAAAGTTGTTTGGTAGCGCGCAGGTAGCACACAAATAATAAGAAAAAGCCAACAAATTAGACATCGACAGTTTCCATTGAGGAAGCGGCTAAGGCCGGCAAGTTCTGAGAGAAACTGTACGGCAGATTTCGATAATAGTTATAATTGAACAGGAGTGGCTCCGCGTATCCATGCGGGTCACTCCTTTCGTTCTGATTTTGATTTTTGAAAAACAGGGAGAAATCGAATATGAAAGTATTAATGGTCAATGGAAGCCCTCATGTAAAGGGCAATACATATACAGCCCTCCATGAGATGGAGAAAGTATTTGAGCAGGAAGGGGTCGAGACAGAGATCCTGCATATCGGGAACCAGGCCGTGAGAGGATGCATTGCGTGCCTCTCCTGTGCCAAAAACGGGAAATGCGTTTTTGATGATGCGGTGAATGAGGTTGCCCCGAAATTTGAAGCGTGCGATGGGATCGTGCTGGGAAGCCCGGTGTATTACGCGTCTGCCAATGCGACTCTGTCAGCATTCCTGGACCGTCTGTTTTACAGCACTCATTTTGACAAAACGATGAAAGTGGGAGCCTGTGTGGCAGCGGCGAGAAGAGGCGGCCTGACAGCTACCTGTGACGAGCTGAACAAGTATTTTACGATCTCAGGCATGCCGGTGGCGTCAGGACAGTACTGGAACGGCATCCACGGAGCGGCGCAGGGCGAGGCGGAACAGGATCTGGAAGGGCTCCAGATGATGAGGACGCTTGCCAGAAATATGACGTTCCTGATGAAGAGCATCGCGCTTGGGAAGGAAGCGTACGGGCTTCCGGAGAAAGAACCGGCGTGCAGGACGAATTTCATACGGTAGGCAGAACGTTTGATAAATCGATCAAGAAATATGGAAGATTCTTCTTTACAGATCAAAATCTATATGATATTATTTGATATCATATAGATATCAAATAGATTTTATTAAAGAGGAGGAATCTGTCATGGAAGAAAAGATTTTGACAAACAGAAAGCATGGTATGCTCGTTCTGCTTTTGACGACACTGCTGTATCTGGCGGCAGTCGGAGGAAGCATTTTTGGCGGAATGATGGTCAGCAGGGAAGAAAACGCGGCTCTGCTGGTCATCAGCATTATCTGGCTCTGTATCGGGTGGTTCCCATACTGCGGGCTTAAAGTTTTAAAACCCCAGGAGGCGCTGGTGCTTACACTGTTCGGGAAATATGTGGGTACTCTGAAAGGAGACGGATTCTATTTTGTGAATCCTTTCTGCACCAGTGTAAATCCGGCGGCAGACACCCATCTGAATCAGAGTGGAGACGTAGATCATAAAGCTCTGAAAACGACGATGTCTTTCGCGCTGAATGTAGGGAAGACAGAGATGGATATGACAGGAAAGAAGATCTCGCTTAAGATCATGACGCTGAATAACAACCGGCAGAAGATCAATGACTGTCTCGGAAACCCGGTGGAGATTGGGATTGCCGTTATGTGGCGTGTAGTCGATACGGCAAAAGCGGTGTTCCATGTGGATAATTATAAGGAATATCTTTCCCTTCAGTGCGATACCGCACTTCGCAATATTGTGCGTATCTATCCGTATGATGTGGCGCCGAATGTAGATACCACAGGCGATGGTATTGCGGATGAGGGAAGCCTGAGAGGATCCAGCGAGGTCGTGGCAGCCAGGATCCGGGATGAGATCCAGAGCAGGGTAGAAGAGGCGGGACTTGAGATCATAGAGGCAAGGATCACCTATCTTGCCTATGCTCCGGAGATTGCGGCGGTGATGCTGCAGAGACAGCAGGCATCTGCAATTGTTGACGCCAGAAAGATGATCGTGGACGGGGCTGTCGGCATGGTGGAGATGGCGCTGGACCGCCTGAATCAGAATGGAGTTGTGGAACTTGATGAGGAACGGAAGGCTGCAATGGTATCCAATCTGCTCGTCGTGCTCTGCGGCAACAGGGATGCCCAGCCGGTCGTTAATTCCGGCAGCCTGTACTGATCAGCGCCGGGTGAAAGAAGAGCAGCGGCATGGCAGATAACAAAAAGAAACAGATTCCTCTCAGACTCTCAGCGAAGCTGTACGATGCCATAGCAGCCTGGGCAGAGGACGACTTCCGCTCCGTCAACGGGCAGATCGAATACCTGCTGACAGAGTGTGTGCGTCAGAGGAAGAAAAACGGTAAATATGTATCCGGGCATCTGGATGAACCGCCGGAGCTGGATATCAGCTGAAGAGAGAGCCGGGGCGAAGATTCCGGTAATGTGCATTAAGAGATGAAAGGAGAGACAGGATATGAGGAAGATAAAAGCAGAACCACTGACCTGTGAGGCATATGCGCCTTTTGGGACGTTTTATAATATGACGGATCCCCAGGGATATTCCCTGAACGGGGAACTGCACCGCTTTTTCCCGGACCGGATGACAGAGTCCTACTTTACGAGGGCGGCATTTTCTCCGATCCTCGTGAAAAAACCGGAGATCATGAAGATCACGCAGGCAGAGTATCATACAACCACGCCGGAAATGATCCTTCCGCTCAATGACGACATGGTCCTCCACGTGGCTCCTGCATCAGCGGGGACTCCCGTGCCTGAGCTGACAAGAGCATTTATCGTGCCAAAGGGGACACTCGTCAAGATCAATTCCGCAGTCTGGCATCTGGCGCCAATTCCGGTCAGTGAGCCTGAGCTTCAGGCAATGATCATCCTGCCGGAATGTACCTATGCGAACGACTGTACTGTGGTGGATTTCCCGGCAGAAGATCAGTTCGTGATCGAATTATAAGAGGAAACAGCAATGAGAGAGATGGAATTTACGATCGAGGATACAGAGGCGCTCAAGCCCGGGATGGAAGTAAATGTGACGGAAGGCGTCCTGCCGTCATCTTACTATTATATGATCGAGCATGCTCTCGGCATGAGCGCGAACTTTAAACAGGCAGAGCGCCTTAAGACAAGAAGGGGCACTGTGAAGGAATTAAAAGAGACGCCGCAGTTCCACATTGCAGTACTTGAATTTGATGAGTAGTGTGGCGCCCGGCAGGACAGGGCTTGTACATTTCCACACGCACAGGAAAGAAGAAGCTGCTGAGTAAAAAGGATCGGATCACACAAAGGCCTTACTGATCTTCAGAAATAAAGCTGAGGATCAGTAAGGTCTTTTCGTTCATAACAGGGAAGAATTTTCCGGTAATGATCAGATAACAGTTGATAAATACAGAACTAAATGTTATAGTATGAATAATACTAATAACAAATCGAAAAATATTTCGTACAAGGCAGGGGAGGCAGGCCGGATGAGCCAAAACGTACATGAAGAATTTGTCAATAAAAATCTGTGGGAAATGTTCAGGAAAAGATTCAAGAGACACACTACGGAAGCGTCCTACTGGTCAGATATCATGGAATTCTGCCGTTTCTGCGGGAAAAAGGCCGAAGATACGGAGAAAGGGGACGCAGACCGCTATTATGCCTATATGAAAGAGCGGGCAGAGAGCGGGAAAATAAGTCCGCTTACCGTGACAAAGAAGTTCCGGGAGCTCCATTCCTTTTTTAAATTTGCGGAAGAAGAGGCCGGGGATGACGCGGCGTACAGAGACTGGTTTTATCCTTATCTCAAGAATATGGAAAAGGAAAAAGGACTTGCAAGATCCATTCCCGTGGAGGATATGGACGCTCTTCTGAAAGCTGCGTCAGACGACCTGGCAGCTTATACGATGCTGACCCTTATGTACCGGGCCGGGATTTCCTCTACGGAGATCACAGGACTGAACGGCCCGGATGATCTTGTACTGTACGGGGAGGATGGATACGTCCTGCTCCCGGAGAGGAAAGAGCCGTGCTATATCCCTCCGGATGCGTGGGAGATACTGATGGAGTATCTGGATCAGCGGGAAGTGCATCCAAGCCTTTTCTATAACAGGAGCGGAAGACGGCTCAATACGATGTACATCAGCCGTATGATGAAAAAATACTGTCAGAAAGCCGGGATCAGCCAGTATAGCGCTGAGGCGGTGAGGAACTGCTGCGCGTTTAACCTGTTTTCCTATGGGGCGACTCCGGGGCAGATGGCAGAGCAGATGGGGCGGACGCAGCAGCAGATCCGAAGATACAAGGGGGTAAGTTACCGGGGAAATCTCAGAAGAAAGGCGGATGAGCTTGTGAAGATACGGATCGAGAGCCCGCAGTGATGCACTGCCATAGCCTGACAGGTATTCACGTGCGGGATCTAATGCGAGAAATATCTGCGCACAAGGCAGGATACCACACCGGCGGCGCAGAACCCGAAGAGCACATTGTGCATAGAGCCGTAGACTTCCAGCGCGCCTTTCAGTCCGTACAGGATCTCCGGCGTCTCCGGCAGGAAACGGTACAGAAGAAAAGCAAGATAGGACGAGACAAAAACAAGAAGAAATGAGCCAAGCCCACGCCCGGCATCTTCTTTTCGATATCCCGGTTCATCCTTCACGCGCACTCTTGTCATGGACCAGAGCAGCGCAATGAATTCAAAGAGCAGGAAGATCGCCGCCACACAGAGATAGGCTGCCAGTGTCATGGAAATCTTCCGCGTGCGGACAGACTCCAGGATATCACCATAGGGCGTGCTTGCCCTCCAGAATGTATAGGTTACATAGGCTGCTGCCGCCAGGATCAGGACCGCGGTAAGACAGCGGATGAGAGCGGCAGCGGCGCGGGACAGTGCCCGGCCTCCTCTCCGGATGGGGGCTGCGAGAGGCACTCTTCTTCTGCTCCTCCGACGGGAGGAGCGGGGAACTTCAAAATCATCATCAAATATATCTGAAAAATCTGTTTCGTGTCTCATGTTCTTTCCTCGCTTTCCGAAAAAACTTCCCTCATGTTATAACTTTTTCTGATTCAGCACAAGGTTTCGTTGCAAAATTTCAAAAAGATTTTATACATCTTACAAAAGTGTAAGCCAGTCAGGGAGAATTGTAAGCTGTCTGAATGGAAGCATCCTCACGGATTCTGTTATCATAAATATACAGACGGGAAACAGAGATTCACTGATGAGATTCACTGACGGGAGGAAATAGAAAATGAAGCAGAAAAAAGACAGACGGAGGTGCAGGGCGCTCAGCTGGATCTTTCTTGCGCTCCTGGTGATGGTCATAGTGCCGGTCGGAGCGTTGATGTTTGTGATATCCGGACTCTGGTCCGCGGCAGACAGAGCCCTGCTCAGATTTAACAGATAGCTCTCCCTTTTTACGTTGTTTTATAAATCTTTTTAAAATCTTAAGAATTACCTTTCGGTTATCTTAAGAAGGCTTTTTTAAAATAAGACTGTAAAGACAGAAGTTACTGCGGGAGAGTGCTTCCGCGGACAGATATAAGGAGAGAAAGGAAAGAGGAGGGCTTATCTGTGAAATACATTACATTTGCAGTTCCGTGCTACAATTCGGAAAATTATATGAGGCGGTGCGTGGATACGCTCCTGGAAGGAGGAAGGGATGTGGAGATCATCCTCGTCAATGACGGTTCCACGGACAGGACGGCTGAGATCGCGGATGAATATCAGCTAAAGTATCCTGACATCGTGCGGGTGGTTCATAAGGAAAACGGCGGCCACGGCTCCGGGGTAAACAAAGGTCTGGAACTGGCGCGGGGGATCTATTATAAGGTGGTGGATTCCGACGACTGGCTGGATAGGGAGGCGTATCTGAAACTCCTTAAGAAGATAAAAGATTTCTGCGCGGACGGAAACAGGGATTCCGGGCAGGAGATACCGGATCTTTTTGTATGTAACTATGTGTACGACCATCTGGATGAGGGAACGAGCCGTGTGATGGATTACCGGAATATCTTCCCGAAGGAAGAACTGTGCACATGGAATGATATCGGCCGGTTTAAGCCGTCCCAGTACCTGATCATGCACTCGCTGATGTTCCGCGCGGACGTCCTGAAAAGATCCGGCGTGAAGCTGCCCGAGCATACGTTTTATGTTGACAATCTGTTTTCTTATCAGCCGCTTCCGTATGTGGAGAGCATCTATTATATGGATCTGGATCTGTACCACTATTATCTCGGGCGCGAGGATCAGTCAGTCAATGAAAAAGTGCTCATGAAACGGATCGACCAGCAGATCCGTGTGACAGACCTGGTGGCAAAAAGTGTGGATCTCCAGGCAGTGAAGGAGAAGTATCCGAAACTGGCAGTCTATATGACCCGGAATATCTCTGTCATGTTGTCTATTTCATCCATCCACCTTCTTCTGATCAGGACAGCGGAGGCAGAGCAGAAGAGAAAAGATATGTGGAACAGTATCAAAGCATACAATGCAGCGCTTTATTACCGGCTGAGATACTCTACGCTGAGCGGTCTGACATACCTTCCTGGGAAACTGGGAGGGAAACTGACGGTCGGAGGTTACCGGTTCGCCCGGAAGATCTATCAGTTCCAGTAGGAGGAGCTGTCAGTCCGGCAGGAAGATCTGTCAGTTCCGGGAGAAAGACCTGTCAGTTCTGGCAGGAAGATAGATACAAAAGAGGGAGGCATACATACTTATGGCACAGATCTACATTGCATTCGTTGATACTCCGGGGTTTTTCGCGGAGATCATCCGCAGGACCATCCGGCAGAAATATATCCATGTGGCAGTGGGGCTGGACCCTTATCTTGAGGAGGCGTACAGCATCGGGCGGAGACACCCTTCCATCCCATTGATCGCGGGCTTCGAGAAGGAAGATAAGAGGAAGATCCTGCGGGCATTCCCGGATGCGGATTATATGGTGTGCAGCATGGAGTGCACGGCAGAGCAGAAAAAATATATAGAGAACGAGTTAAGGGAAGCCATGAAAAGACGGTTCCGGTATCACTATGCTGTGCTGGGGCTTCCGTTCATCCTGATGAACAGGCCGTTTTACCAGAAGGATCACTATACCTGTTCTTCCTATATCGCCAGGCTTTTGGAAGAGGCGGGCGTCTGCAGATGGGGGAAACATTTTTCTCTCGTCACGCCGAAGGATTTCTATGAATACAGGGATAAGCAGAAGATATTTGAGGGAAGTTTAAGAGAACTGGCGGATGCGGTAAGGAAGGAGCCGGAACTGAAAAGACTCCCGGTATTCCATCTCGCCCGACCGGCATTTGCCGGCACAGCGTTTATAAAGCCAGCATATCAGAATATACGGAATAGGGGGGACAGAACATGAGCGCCAGAAAAAGGGCTCTTCAGATCGGCCTCTTCCTTGTGATCATGCTGATGACTTTTTATGCGCTCTTCAGCGGGCGCAACCTGTCGGAGATCGCTCATGCCGTGGCGGAGATGTCGCCGCTGTACCTGATCCCGGCGGTGGGGCTTGCGGTGTTTTTTGTGTGCGCGGAAGGCTATATGATCTGGTATCTCCTGCGGTCTATGAAAGCTCATAAGAGCGGCGGGAAAGGCAGTTCCCTGTTCCGGTGCATCCAGTATTCCTTCATCGGGTTTTTCTATTCGGGGATCACTCCGTCCGCTTCCGGCGGTCAGCCCGTACAGCTTTACTACATGAATAAGGACGGGAACCGGGGCTCTGACAGCACGGTCGTGCTCATGACCGTGGCAGTGGCGTACAAATTCGTGCTGGTGGTTATGGGATTCGGGATCCTGCTCTTATGGTTTCACCCTCTTACCGGAGAAATGGGGAAATATTTTCCGCTTTATCTGCTGGGGCTGTCACTGAATGTGATCCTTGTGATCATCATCCTGGGAGTCATGCTTTTCCCGAAAGTGATCTTAAAGGCAGCCATGCTCTTTGAAGAGCTTCTGATCCGCATGAAAATATGGAAACCCTCAGACAAGCGGGAAGAGAAGATCCGGGAATTTATCGACAGCTACGGGAACGCAGTGACCTGGCTGAAAGCCCATAAAGGGAAGCTGGCGTTTATCATTTTTGTGACATTTCTCCAGAGGTGCAGCGTGTTTGTGCTCACTTATATGGTATACCTGGGATTCGGGCTGGAGGGGACTTCCGCCATGAAGGTGATCCTTCTCCAGGCGTCGGTGTACATCGCGGTGGATATGCTTCCGCTGCCCGGAGCGCAGGGGATCACAGAGCTGATGTACCAGGCAGTGTTCGCCCATGTATTTACCGGGATGTACCTGATCCCGTCCATGCTGGTGAGCCGGGGGATCAATTTTTATTTCCTGCTCGTGGTGAGCCTGATCACAGTGATCGCCGTCCGGATCGGGGATAAGAGAAGCCGTGCCAGGGCGTGAGGGCAGGCTCCTTGTCTGAAACGGAGGAGCTGAAAAGAATTTCAGTATCATAGGAAAAATATAGGAAATTGCCTGGTAAAATATTCTTTCAAAAAAGGCAGGAAGAGAAGGGATATGATATGGGACAGAGGATTCTGGTCGCGGACGATGAGGAAGGGATCGTACTTCTTTTGAAGGACTATTTTGAACTCCAGGGATACGAGGTGATCACAGCCGGAGGCGGGATGGAGGCGCTTGACAGGATCCGGTGCGGTCCGGATATGATCATCCTGGACATTAACATGCCGGATCTGGACGGGCTGAGCGTGTGCCGGAAGATCCGGGAAAAGGTGTCCTGCCCGATCCTCTTCCTGACCGCGCGGGTGGAAGAACAGGACCGGATCACCGGGCTTATCATGGGCGGCGACGACTATATCGTAAAGCCGTTCAGCATAGAAGAACTGGGCGCCAGAGTGATGGCGCACCTGAGACGGGAAGAGCGGGGCAGGCATTCCGGGGCGGTCAGGACGGAGGGAGACCTGACGATCTATTACCAGGAGAGGATATCATACTCTGTGCGGCTCTCACCCGGTCGGGCTGACCCGCACAGAGTATGATATCCTCTCCTTTCTCTCGCTCCATCCGGGGCAGGTGTTCAGCAAGGAGCGGATCTATGAAAACGTCCGGGGATATGACGCATCCGGCGACAGTTCGATCGTGGCAGAGCATGTACGCCGGATCAGGAATAAGATCGCAGAATATACGGATCAGGAAGTGATCCGCACGGTATGGGGAGTGGGGTATCAGTGGATTGAATCGACGAAAAGATAGGACAGATCAGGCATCGGATACAGGATCTTTCTGTAAAATGGGCGCTGGCAGCATATTTGCTGCTGGCCTTTTTTGCTGCGTTTGTCTGCTCCTGGCTCATACAGCAGCTCTGCATCAGCCGGTGCAATGAGATCCTGTACCCTTACGGAGTGGATATATACAGGGAGAGGATCGCGGGGAATATCTATTATTCCGGGACAGAGGCAGCGATGTATCTGCTTTCCGATGGTGAGCGCGTGGAGATCCGGCTTTTGCAGCTTTTGTCAAATGCAGCGCCGTGGATCCTTACCAGCTGCGGGGCAGTCTGCGCGGCTGTCCTCTTTTACAGGAGGAGGCTCAGGCGTCCGTGCGAGATCCTGAAAAACGGCGCGGCGGAGATGGGGAGAAAGAATCTGGATTTTGAGAGTTCCTATGACAGCAGGGACGAGATGGGAGAGCTGTGCCGGACCTTTGAACGGATGCGCAGAGAAGTGGTCGCGGACCGGGAAGAGTTGTGGCGGAGGATCGAGGACCAGAAAGAGATCAATGCCGCGTTTGCCCATGACATGCGTACCCCTCTGACAGTGTTGAGGGGATATACAGAGCTTCTGTACCGGTACGCGCCGGAAGGAAAGATCAGCGAAGAGAAACTGCTCTCCACGCTGAAGCTGATGTCTGAGCATCTGAAACGGCTGGAAGAATATACAAAAACAATGCGGCAGATCCGGAGTTTTGAGGAGATCGAACCTCAGCGGGAGAAGGTCGGGCTGGGAGAACTGCGCGCGCGGGTCGCGGAGATCTCTGAGCCTCTGAACGCGGTGGGGGATATCCGGATCCTGTGCGGGGACGGAAAAGACCTGCACGGGGATCAAAAAGATACGGCAGAAGACTCGTTATGGCTGGATGGATCGCTGTTCCTGGAAGTGCTGGAAAATCTGCTTTCCAATGCACTGCGCTATGCGAAAAGCAGAGTGGAGATCATACTGGATCATAAGAGAGAGACAGAAACGCTTTTCCTGTATGTACATGACGACGGGCCGGGGTTCGATGAAAAAGAAAGAAAGTCAGTCACGGAACCGTATTTCCGCGGGAGCCGGGAAGCGGCGGCAGACGGCGGAGGACAAGGCAGCGGATACGAAAACGGATATGAAAACAGACATAAAAACAGACATAAAAACGGATATGGCATCGGATATAAAAACGGGCATTTCGGCATCGGGCTGCATATCTGCCGTGTGATCGCCGAAAGGCACGGAGGCGTCCTGAATGTGGCCAACGGCATGGACGGAGGGGCTTTTGTGAGTGTTTCATTTTTCTGTGGAAAGTCTTAAATCTTTGTAGAAGGAAAATAGGATTTTAGGCGGTATCCTGACTGTCAGAACAGGAACAGACCTGTTCTGGATCAACCGGCAGAAAGGATGACAGCAATGAAGACAGAGATCGTAATCAGGAATCTCAGCAAATCGTACGGAAAAAAGCAGGCGCTGAAAAACGTGGACCTGCGGATCGGGAAGGGGATGTTCGGGCTTCTCGGGAGAAACGGAGCGGGCAAGACCACATTGATGAAGGTGCTCTCCACCCTGCTTGAAAAGGACAGCGGGAAGGTAAAGGTGTGCGGCATCCCGGTAGAGCACGCGTCAGAGATCCGGAAGATCACAGGGTATCTCCCTCAGGAATTCTCCATGTATCCGAATATGAAGGTACGGGAGGCGCTGGATTATCTCGGCGTACTGTCCGGGCTGACGAAAGCACAGAGAAGGGAACGGATCCCCATGCTCCTTGAGCGGGTGAACCTGACGGAAAAAGCGGGGACAAAAGTGAAGGCGCTCTCAGGCGGGATGAAGCGCAGGCTGGGTATCGCGCAGGCGATCCTGCATGACCCGAAGGTGCTGATCGTGGATGAGCCCACCGCAGGGCTTGACCCTGAGGAGAGAGTCCGCTTCCGCAACCTGCTCTCGGAGATCGCGGAGGACCGGATCGTCATCCTCTCGACCCATATCGTGGGCGATGTGGAGGCGACCTGCGAGGAGATCGCGGTCATAGACCAGGGGAGGATCCTGTTCCGCGGGACGGTGGAGGAACTGCTCTCCCTTGTAGAGGGAAGGGTATACCGCGCGGAGGTGAGCAGGAAAGAACTGAACCGCATCCGTTCCTCATACAATGTGACCAGCATGATCACCCTGGGAAATAATGTAAAGGTGCGCTTCCTGGCGGACACAGAGCCATTCAGTACAGCGCAGCACTGTGACGCTGGGGTAGAGGATGCCTACATGTATCTCATGCAGAGAGAGGGGGCGCCTTTATGTTTATAACACTCTTTCGGAAGGAATGTGCCCAGACTGCAAAGAGTCTGATCTACTGGCTGTATGTGGCCTGCCTGGTCCTCTTTTTTAACAGCCAGCTCGGGAACATGCACATCCTGACCCCGCCCCAGGAGGGGCAGGCGGATTATCTGGACTATGGGTATCAGACAGATATCACAGAGCAGGATATCATGGAGACAGGCACCGGGAGTCTTGTGTGGGCACATTATTACGACAATTATTTTACCTATCCGGTGGGGTTCGCGAAAAGCGTCTCCCTGGATGGGGAGGAAAAAGAAGAGATCGGAGACATCATCTATGATCTGACCGGGCTCAAGCCGGAGGATCTTGAAGCGGATATCGCCGCATTTTTTGAGACGCACGATATCCAGACGACCCAGTATGAGGTGAAGCTGAAAGAAGGGCTTACGTATGACAAGTTCCTGAGTGAGATGGAACGGGTTGCGGAAATCCTGGGGCCGGGATCCGGCTATACAGAAGAAATGCTCAGGGCAAATGTACAGATCCCGGTAGACTATGAAGGGGCAGCGGCGAATTACCGGGACCTGACAGAAAAAGACGGGCTGACCGGCGGATATACAAGGCTGTTCTGCGACTATATGGGAGTCGTACTCGGCATCCTTCCGGTCTTTGTGACCGCAACGCGGATGCTCAGGGATAAGCGCTCACGGATGCAGGAGCTGATCTACGCAAGACGCGTTCCATCCGGTACCGTCATGGGGAGCCGGTACCTGGCACTGGTCTGCATGCATATGCTGCCGGTGGTGGTCCTGTCAGTAATCCCCACAGTAAACTGCATCCGGGCAGGGATCGAAGGCGTAAACCTGGATTACCTTGCCTGGCTGAAGTATGACCTGGGGTGGCTGCTGCCGATGGTCATGGCTGTCGTCTCCGTGGGGATCTTCTGTACGGAGCTGACCGAGACTGCCCTCGCCGTCCTGGTGCAGGCTGCCTGGTGGTTCGTCAGCCTGATGACAGGGGGCACGTCCATGTACGGCGGACGCTACGGCTGGAACCTGGTGCCGAGGCACAATACAGAACTGAATTACGCCGGATTTGAGGAAGGCTTCCGGCAGCTTGCCGCAAACCGGATTTTCTATACTGTGCTGGCGCTGGTCCTCCTGGCGCTGACGATCCTGGTCTATGAAAGAAAGAGAAAGGGGCATCTGAGACGGAATGGAAAAATATCTGGAAATCACAAAAGTGCAGTTCAGGCATAATGCATGGCAGCATCTTCTGCTCAGCGTCCTGCTGCTCGCAGGGTCTCCCCTTGTGCTTGGCATCTCCAATCTGGATGCATCGCAGAGTGCAAAGGTGCTGGAGACTTATGTGGCGCTGGTGGGGATCCTGCTCTTTGTACCTGTGTTCCTGCCGGAGCAGGACCGGGATCTGTGGGACGTGGTAAAGGCGCGGTACACGAAAATGACCGCAGTCTATCTGACAAGGATCCTGCTCAGCCTTCTTTTCTCGGCTCTCCTCACCCTGATATTCCTGCTGGTGATGAGAGCGGGAGACTGCGAGATGGAGCCGGTGAAATATTATTTCGGGACAATGGCAGAAGTCATCGCCTTTGGAGGCCTGGGGGTTTTTGCCTATGCGGTCAGCGACAATCTCATCGTGGGATACATGATCCCGCTTGGATACTATGTGGCAGGCATAAGCGCGGGGTACAGATATATGAAAAAGCTTTACCCCTTCGGTATGCTGACTGACTATGAGACAAAATACTGGATCCTGGGTGCGGGGATCGTGCTGATGGTGTGCGGAGTGCTGGTGTTCCGGAGACGGAGATGAAAACGAATACATGGACTATGGAATTTTCCGCTGCGAACAGTATCAATGACGAACTTGTATTGCTGTAGAGCAGATGTAAAAAAGGGGTTTTTTCTTATGGAACAGCATTATATTTTCATGGCCTGTCTGACCGTTTTCCACAGATGATTTCCCTGACAGTGCCAAAGACCTATAATGTATTTTATCTAAAGGAAGAATTATTTCATGTAGAGTTCCACCGGATCAAACCATCCTTATGGAGCATTGGAATGATGGAGATGGTCTCACCGCAAGGTGGAAAAATCACGATCTATGACAGAGAACGTTGTATCTGTGATATGATACGGAGCCGTAAACAGACAGACCCACAGGTTTTTACCCAAGCGGTGAAAGGCTATTTTTCTTCCAGAGAGCGTGATAACATTAGATTGATGGAATATGCCAGGCAATTTCATATTGCAGAAAAAGTACAAGAGTATATGGAGATACTATGATAAAAACACCAGAACAATTAAAAGGAGCCATACGCAATCTGGCAAAAGAGAAAGGAATCCATGCACAGGAAGTCCTGCAGATTTTTATGTTTGAACGTATCATTGAACGTCTTTCTGTTTCTCCGTACAAGGATAGATTTATTTTAAAAGGCCGATTGTTAATTTCCGCCATCCTCGGCGTAGCGGAACGGACGACAATGGATATGGACACAACCGTAAAAGGTCCGCCAATGGATGAACAGAGTATGCGGAAAGCAGTCGGTGAAATTCTGGATCGGTTCCTGGATGATGGGATTGAATATCAGTGGATTTTACAATAATAACAGAAGGCTCCTGGTCGGGAGCCTTCTTGAGCTTTTCGGATATAGTCGGGATAAGTCCTCCTATACCTTTAAAATATTTCCATAAGATAATCAGCGGCAGGAGCGTCGATCGCTCTGGCTTCCTGAGCGATGACCCGCAGGGAGACATCTTAAAAATTTTCACTCAGATTCTGTTTTTTTCTCCGTCTCATCCGTTATACTTTACAGAAAGCTTTCAGATCAATTTTATTACCCTGTTTTACAGAAAGGAATTGCACGTGTTTCACTACAGATCACCAGACCGGATCATTTATGACGAAGAATATACGGACAGGCTGATCCGGGAGAATTATGCCGATATCTACGCGTACTGCTTCCGTCACCTGGGGCACAGGGAGACTGCCGAGGACCTTACCCAGGAGACATTCCTCAGATTCCTAAGGAATGTGGAGCGCTACCGGGAATACGGGAAAATCAAAAACTATCTGTATGTGGTCGCCGGAAATGTGATCCGGGATCATTACAGGAAGCAGAAGGAAATTCCCGTTGAGCAGGAGTTTCGTGCAGAGCGGGATCCGAAGCCGGACATGGCTGTGGAGCATGCCGCGGAGCGGGTCGGGGTGAGGGAAGCGCTTGCCGCTTTAGAGTCCCCGGACAGGGAGATCGTGATCCTGCGGTATTATCAGGAACTGAAGATCAGAGATATTGCAGCTGTGATGCGCATGCCGGCGTCCACGGTGCGCTACCGGCTGAAGGCGGCGGAAAAAGAGCTGCGGCGCAGGCTTGAAAAAGGAGGAGGAACAGAATGGACAGAAAACTGAAGCAGAAACTGGAGCAATATACGGTCCCTGCCCACAGTGAAAAAGCGCTGGAGGAGACGATATACAGAGCGCGGGAGCTGACGGCATGGATCAGCCGCACAGGCGATGAGAGGATGACAATGGGGCAGTTCTTTTTTGACCAGTGCCGGTTCGTCCGTCCCCATACATGGCTGCTGAAAGCAGGGCTGGCCCTGCTCATGGCTGTATGGCTGCCGGGGAGTATCACCGGATCGGAAATCTGGTTCTGGACAGTGGTTTCCCTTGTCGGGCCGCTCCTGTGCCTGATCAATGCAAATGACCTTGGCGGCTTTTTCCAGCCGGGCATCATAGAGATCCAGATGACGGCAAAATATTCGCTCCGTCATGCGTTCCTGGCGCGCCTGACTCTGTTCGGAGTGATCGATGCGATCGTGATCGGCGCTGTGTCAGCAGTGATGAGTGCCTGCGGCACAGCGGCGGCATGGCAGGTGCTCCTGTACAGTACGGTCCCCTATCTTCTGATGTGCACGGGATGCATGGTGATCTTCCAGAAGGTCAGGGAAGAGAACACGCTGTTTTGCTGCGCGGCATGGGCGGTACTGCTTGCCGGTGGACTTCTGGCCTCGCAGTCCATGGGATGGCAGATCTATGACGCAGAGACAGCGTCCTCCTGGCTTCTCGCAGGGGCAGCGGCTATGGCAGGGGCAGTCTGGCAGACAGCAAAACTGATAAAATATATGGGAGGAAATGTGGATGAGATTAACATTGGAACGATTGTCTAAGCAATTTAAGAACCGGATCGCAGTGGAGAATGTAAACGCAGAACTGACCGAGGGGATCTATGGATTCCTCGGAGCGAACGGCGCGGGGAAGACGACGCTGATGCAGATGATCTGCGGGATCGTGGCCCCCACGTCCGGGGAGGTGAAGCTCAATGGTAAAAATGTAACAGAGATGGGAGAACAGTTCCGGGACCTGCTGGGATACCTGCCCCAGGAGTTCGGCTACACGCCCGGGTTTACGGCAGAGGATTTTATGCTCTATATCGCTTCAGTCAAAGGGCTGGATCCGCGGTATGCAAGGAGAAGGACAAGGGAACTGATGAAACTTGTCAGTCTGGAAGGGGATATGAAGCGGAAGATCCGCACCTTTTCGGGCGGGATGAAGCGCAGGCTCGGGATCGCCCAGGCGCTGTTAAATGACCCGAAGATCCTGATCATGGACGAGCCAACCGCGGGGCTTGACCCGAAGGAACGGGCGTATTTCCGAAATGTGATCGCAGAGATGGCGCAGGATAAGATCATTATTATCTCCACGCATATCGTCTCTGATATCGAGTATATCTCCGACCAGGTGATCCTCATGAAGAAAGGGCGCTTCATCCTCCAGGGGACGACAGAAGAACTGACCGCTAAGGCAGAGGGCATGGTCTGGTCCTGCCGGGTACCTGGCCGGGAATGGGCTGCCTTTGAGAACAGCCATACAGTCGCAAATTCCAGAAACCTGGGAGAGTTGGTGGAGGCGAGAGTGATCAGCCCGGAACGGCCCTGCACGGATGCGGAGGAGGCGGAGCCGACTCTGGAGGATCTTTATCTGAAATGCTTTTCCGATGAGCTGGGAATGCTGGAACAGAGCAGCGGGAAGAAAAGGAGGGGACGATCATGAAGAGAATGATATGGTATGAGTGGAAACGGATCTGGGGCAGCCGGCTGACACAGTTCGCGGTGCTCGGGTGCGCCCTGTTCCTGGCGTTCAGCGCATTCTCAAATATCCGTCTGATCTCTGAGACAGATGCAGACGGACAGAAAGTGACCGGCCTGGAGGCAGTGCAGGTCCAGAAGGAAAACCGGAGGGAAGTGACGCTGGATCAGGAGACTGTGGACGCGGTCGTGGACGAATACCTGGCATATACAGAGGATCCGGCGACTTCTTCGGATGACAGGGATCTTGCGTACTTATCAGAAGAGATGTATGTGAAATGGTATCTTCCCAATCTGCCGGTCCTGCATCTGATCGATGGAGCGTACCGCGCTTATCCGGAACAGAGGAATGATCCCATGAGAGACGTGTTCCTGCAGAGCCGGGGAAAAGATTTCAGCGAGGCGAGGAAAGAGCGTGTGTGGGAAAATCTGGAGAATGCGGTAAGCCTGGGCGAGATCACAGCGGAAGAGGCGGACTGGTGGGATACAGAGGATGACGCTGTGGGGGAAATGTCATACGTATATAACCGGGCATGGTGGGAGATCATCAACAGTGCGTCCCTGACCATACTGGTCATGCTTGTGGTCTGTATCGGGACTGCGCCTGTATTTGCAGGCGAGTATCAGTCAAAATGCGATTCCCTGCTGCTGAGCATGAGATACGGAAAGAGCAGGCTGATCCTGGCGAAGCTTACGTCTTCCTTCCTCTTTACCACAGTCGTGTACTGGGGATGCATGGTGCTGTTCGCGGGAATCTATCTGGCAGTGCTTGGCACGGACGGATGGGACCTTCCGGTCCAGGCGCTCGGGGAGAATGTTTCGATCAGCTATGATCTGACCTCCATCCAGGCGTGCGGGCTGGTCCTTGCCATGGGGTACGTACTGACACTGGGACTTGCCGGCGTGGTCCTGCTCCTGTCATCCCTTATGAAAAATCCGTACGGCGTGGTGATCACTTCCGTCCTGTTCCTGTGCGTGCCGCTTTTCCTGTCGCTGAACGAAGGCGGCTATGTGTGGAAGCATCTGCTCGGGCTTTTGCCGGAGAAGATCGCGGACTTCGGGTTCTGGTCGTACATGGTTTACAGGATCGGAGGTCTGACCGTGACGTGGCCCGCTGCCGCAATGATCGTCAACGGAGTGTGCGCGGTGCTCCTGTCCGGGCTGGCGTACGGCTTCTTCCGCAGGCATCAGGTGAATAAATAGGGCGCGCATCAGGCGTAAGAGCAGGCAGAGAAGGGAACAGGCATCAGGCGGATGAGCAGGCGGCTAAGGAAACAGGCATCAGGCGGATGACTGAAATTTTCTTGACAACTCCTTATAAACTCTTCAAAATATCTTTGTGGAACAATGTGAGGCCACAGAAGGGTTTATGAGGAGTTTTATTTTATGAACATTATTAATATCGAACATATCAGCAAGATCTACGGCGAAAAGACCATATACGGGGACGCCTCTTTCGGAGTCCAGCAGGGGGATAAGATCGGCATCGTAGGGATCAACGGTACGGGAAAATCTACCCTGCTCAGGATGATAGCAGGGGAGGAGACGCCCGACGAGGGGCAGATCATCAGGCAGAACGGACTTAAGATCGCCTATATCCCGCAGAATCCTGTCCTTCCGGAAGGAGAGGATGTCCGCGCCTGTGCCTTTGAGAAGAGCGCAGGGGAGGACTGGCAGGTAGAGAGCAATCTGACGGAGCTTGGGATCACGGATCTGGACCAGAAGATCGAACATCTCTCCGGAGGACAGAAGCGAAGGGTGGTCCTGGCAAAGACTCTTGCCGGGAATTTTGACGTGCTTCTCCTGGACGAGCCCACGAACCATCTGGACGGGGAGATGATCGCCTGGCTGGAAGAGTATCTGAGGGGATACAGAGGGACCATCCTCATGGTGACCCATGACCGGTATTTCCTGGACCGCGTGACGAACCGGATCCTGGAGATCAGCCGCGGGAAGATGTACGAGTATGATGCGGATTATTCCGGGTTCCTCGAGCTGAAAGCGGCAAGAGAAGAGATGGAGCTTGCCTCTGAGCGGAAGCGCCAGAGTGTCCTGCGGATGGAGCTGGAGTGGGCGAAGCGGGGATGCCGCGCCAGGTCCACGAAGCAGAGGGCAAGGCTGGAGCGGCTGGAAGCGCTGAAAAACGGGAAAGCGCCCGCACAGGATCAGACCGTGGAGCTGGGCTCCGTGGAGACCCGGATGGGGAAGAAGACCATTGAGCTCCATCATGTGAGCAAGAGCTATGGGGAAAAGAAGATCCTGGAGGATTACAGCTATATCGTCCTGAAAAACCAGAGGCTCGGCATCATCGGACCCAATGGGTGCGGGAAGTCCACGGTCATGAAGCTGATCGCCGGGCTGGCGGAGCCGGATTCCGGGAAGATCGAGATCGGGGAGACGATCCGGATCGGATATTTCGCGCAGGAAGAGCAGCATATGGACGACAACCAGCGGGTCATTGATTATGTAAAGGACATCGCGGAATACATTACCACAACAGACGGGAAGATCAGCGCCTCCTCCCTGCTGGAGCGCTTCCTGTTCACGCCGGATATGCAGTACGCGCCCATCGGCAAGCTCTCGGGCGGGGAGAAGCGGCGCCTTTATCTCCTGGGCGTCCTGGCAGAGAATGCCAATGTACTCCTGCTGGATGAGCCGGGAAACAATCTGGACATTCCGACACTGACGATCTTAGAAGATTATCTGAACGCCTTCTCCGGGATCGTGATCGCCGTCTCCCATGACCGCTATTTCCTGGACAATATCGCGGACCGGATCCTGGAACTGGACGGGGAAGGACATGTGACTCAATATGAGGGCGGATATACGGACTATCTGGAAGCAAAGACACGGAGAAGGGCCTCCGCTGTTTCTGCTGACGGTACGGGGGATGCCGGCACGGCGGAAAGATTCCGGCAGAAAGGGGATCCGGCGCAGAACGGGAACGCGCCGAATAATCTGTCGGAAAATGGGAGAAAAAGCGGAAAGAGCTGGAAACAGGACCGGCCCCAGAAGCTGAAGTTTTCTTATAAAGAGCAGAGGGAGTACGAGACCATTGACGACGACATTGCCGCAATCGAAGCAAAGCTTGAGACGATCGGTCGGCAGATCGAGGCGAATGCGACCAATTCCGTAAAGCTTAAGGAACTGCTGGAAGAGCAGGAAAAGACGCAGGGAGAGCTGGATGAGAAGATGGAGCGGTGGGTGTACCTGAATGATCTGGCGGAGAAGATCGCGGAGCAGGGGTGACCGGGGATGGGATGTTCCGGTTACAAAATTGCGAATAACTTCTTGACAAAGAAACACACAGTTGATAATATTATTAAAGACAAAACAGATTGCACTCTGTTTTTTGGATGAGAAAGGGAGAAGACGATGAGAAAGCAGGTATTTTCTTTGCTCGTAGACAATAATCCCGGCGTATTGAGCCGCATATCAGGGCTGTTCAGCCGCCGCGGATACAGTATCGACAGCATCACCGCCGGTATGACGGCAGATCCGAGATTTACGAGGATCACGGTCGTGTCCTCAGGGGACGAGCTGATCCTGTCCCAGATCGAGAAGCAGGTCAGAAAGCTCGAGGATGTGGTAGATATCAAGGTACTGAAGGACGGGGAATCCGTGTACAGGGAGTTGATCATGGTGAAGCTCCGCGCCAATGCCGCGCAGAGAGGCGAGATCATCTCCGTGGCGGACATCTTCCGCGCGAAGATCGTGGATGTGGAGGAAGATTCTCTGATCGTGGAGCTTACCGGGACTCAGAGCAAGCTGGAAGCGTTTCTGAATCTCCTGAAAGGGTATGAGATCCTGGAACTTGCAAGGACAGGGATCACAGGCCTTTCCAGGGGAAGCAGCGATGTGGCTTACCTCTGAGCGCCGGAGTCCAGTATCGGGAAGCCGTTCTGCAAGCGCTCTGTTAAGAGATGCAGGAAGGCCAGTAAAACAGGTAGTAAGAGGGCAGAACCTTTCACTATACATATACTGCGGGAAGGACCGGCGGATCGATCGCCGGGAAGACCGGCAGAGTTTAATGATTTTAGGAGGAATGCAAAATGGCAGCAAAAATTTATTATCAGGAAGATTGTAACCTTTCCCTTCTGGAAGGAAAGACCATCGCCATCATCGGCTACGGCAGCCAGGGACATGCGCAGGCCCTGAACTTAAAGGAGTCAGGATGTAATGTAATCATTGGTCTCTACGAAGGGAGCAAATCATGGGCTAAAGCTGAAGCACAGGGATTTGAGGTGTATACATCAGCAGAGGCGGCAAAGAAGGCAGACATTATCATGATCCTGATCAATGATGAGAAGCAGGCTGCATTATATAAAAATGATATTGAACCAAATCTGGAAGAGGGCAATATGCTCATGTTCTCACACGGCTTTAACATCCATTTCGGACAGATCGTGCCTCCGGCAAATGTTGACGTTGCGATGATTGCCCCGAAGGCTCCGGGACATACAGTAAGAAGCGAGTATCAGGCTGGAAAAGGAACACCGTGTCTGGTAGCGGTAGAGCAGGATTACACAGGAAAAGCGCTTGACAAGGCTCTGGCATACGGACTTGCCATCGGCGGAGCAAGGGCTGGTATCCTTGAGACAACATTCCGCACAGAGACAGAGACAGACCTCTTCGGTGAGCAGGCAGTCCTCTGCGGCGGCGTATGCGCTCTGATGCAGGCTGGTTTCGAGACTCTGGTGGAAGCTGGATATGACCCGAGGAACGCATACTTTGAATGTATCCATGAGATGAAGCTGATTGTGGACCTGATCTATCAGTCCGGATTTGCCGGAATGAGATACTCCATCTCCAACACAGCAGAGTATGGCGATTACATCACAGGCCCAAAGATCATCACAGAGGATACAAAGAAAGCGATGAAGAAGATCCTTTCCGATATCCAGGATGGTACATTTGCAAAAGACTTCCTGCTCGACATGTCAGAGGCAGGCGGACAGGCTCACTTCCGCGCGATGAGAAAGCTTGCTGCCGAGCATCCGTCAGAGAAGATCGGAGAAGAGATCCGCAAGCTTTACAGCTGGAGCGATGAGGACAAACTGATCAACAACTAATGAAATGAGAAATGAAATACTGATCCCGGGAAGGGACAGAAGATATGTATGAGTATGTGCCCGCCGGCTCTCCTGCCGGGCGGGCATTTCGCATGGAAAAAGAGGGAAACAGAGGAATGTCTGTTTGCATTGCTTGCCGCAACTGGAAAGCATCAGTTATAATTAAGCTATATCAAAGAGAAGAAGAGGGATATGTAAATGTTAAGAGAAAACTTAAAAATGTTGCGCAGGCAAAATGGAATGTCGCAGGAGATACTCGCACAGCACTTAGGCGTAGTGCGTCAGACTATCTCCAAATGGGAAAAAGGTCTGTCTGTTCCCGACGCCGAAATGCTTATATGCATTGCGGATTTATTTGGTACATCTGTGAGTGAACTATTGGGAAGTAAAATCGAGCAAAAAGAGGATATCAATGAAGTTGCCGCACAATTGGCACTGTTAAACGAACAACTGGCAAAAAGATCCAATGTGCACAGACAAATAATCCGGGTTGCTGTGATAATTATATTTATAGGTGTGATTGGCGCCATATATCCGCGTTGGAATGAATTGTGGTACGATTTTGGGTATAATTTGTACCATTTTTTCAACGGGTAATACAGCCGGGCATGGAAATTTCAATTCTTTCAAAAAGCCCCGTGTGCCGGCAGAGTGGAATAAAAAGAGAAAAAAACATCCGCCTGACGGTGCGGATGTTTTTTATCTTTTTATTTTCTATCAGCGATGAAGCAAATTAAGCAATACCGTTAACAGCTTTGGACAGACGGGAGATTTTTCTGGAAACAGTTTTCTTGTGGTAAACACCCTTGCTTCCTGCTTTGGAAATCTCAACGATCGCTGCGTGCAGCGCTGTCTTAGCAGCCTCCGCGTCTTTCTGAGCAACAGCGGAGTCAACTTTCTTTACGGCTGTCTTTACTTTCGACTTGATTGCTTTGTTTCTTGCAGCCTTTGTCTCGTTTACTAAAATTCTTTTTTTAGCAGACTTAATGTTAGCCAATCTGTACACCTCCAAATATAACATGAAATTCAAATGTAGATCATCATGTATCTCAGCAGATTCGGACACGGACGCTCCGCTGAAACATACTCATTTATTCTATGCTAACAGGAAAAGGTTGTCAATACATATTTTGAAAAATATTGAGAAAACTGCTATTATAGTACGTTGCTGTACACAGCCGCCCTACCCGCGCACTCGTCGCGCTTAAGCGCTTCAGTTCCGCTCCTGCCGGCAAGTCTGAAACGGCTGTGAATAGTAACACTAGTATACCATATATGAAAGCGAGGATGAGAGATGCTGCGCAATTACAGTGTGAGGACGGATCTTGCCCTGGAGGAAAAAGAACGGTTCGAGTCAGATCATGTAGAGATTCCAGGAGTCATATTAAAAGAAGAATACGATGAAGAGCGTGAGATGAGGATTACCCGCGTCGAGATCGAAACAGAAAACGGGGCAAAGGCCATGGGGAAACCGACAGGGACATATCTGACGCTTGAGACGCCGAATCTTGCCCTTCCGGATGATGATACGCATATGGAGATCGCGTCCGAGCTGTGCCGGCATATCCGGGAACTGATCGACAAAAATCTCAGCGAAGAAAGAAAAAGAAACGATGACCTTTCCATTCTCGTGGTGGGGCTTGGGAACCGGGAGGTGACACCGGATGCGCTGGGGCCTTATGTGGCGGACCATCTCGCTGTAAACCGCCATGTTGTGAAAGAATATGGGAAATACGCGATGGATATGGAGTGCGCAAATATGATCAGCGCCATTGTACCCGGGGTAATGGGACAGACCGGTATGGAAAGCTCGGAGATCGTCAGGGGCATTGTAAATGAAACCCACCCGGATATCGTGATCGCGGTGGACGCCCTTGCGGCCCGCAGCAGCAGGAGACTGAACCGCACAGTGCAGATCGCGGACACAGGGATCCATCCCGGTTCAGGCGTAGGGAATCACAGGATTGGCATGACGGAAGAGTCGCTGGGAGTACCGGTGATCGGAATCGGAGTTCCCACTGTTGTAGACGCGGCGACGATCGTAAATGACACGATGGAGAACTTCATCCAGGCTCTTGAGTCTTCGGATTCCCTGAAAGGAGTCGGCAGAGAGCTGCGCTCATACAATGCGGGAGAAAAGCAGGAGTTTGTAAGAGAGCTGATCTCGCCTCATCTGAAC
The DNA here is from genome assembly GCA_944376695.1 of uncultured Mediterraneibacter sp. Classification (GTDB taxonomy): domain Bacteria; phylum Bacillota; class Clostridia; order Lachnospirales; family Lachnospiraceae; genus Mediterraneibacter. Next base: position 25,583 of record CALWDM010000001.1, read on the forward strand.
GGAATGTTTGTTACGCCAAAGGATGTAGATGAACTGATCCACCATATCAGCCATACCCTCTCCGAAGCGATCAATATGCTTTTTACATGAGCGTCATAACAGGAGGATCCCGGGCATACAATTTCAGAAGTAAGGACAGGGAAGGGACACCTTTTTGATATGGAAAATATACGCACAAAAAGTTTCAGGCAGACAAAGGCGGCTGCGCTTCTCTTGCTGCTGACCGCATGCATAGTGTGGCTTGCCGCGGGCGGGAGCAGGGGCAGCTGGCGGTATGATTTCCAGAATCAGCTTCTCGCGGGCGCTGAAGAGATGTACATGCCGGGGCTTGCTTACCTTAACCGGGCTCACAGCAGGGGCGTGCAGGAGTGGATCAGAGAAAAAGCTCTCGCCTGGCTTCCTGTCGTGAGTTATGCAGAAGATCATGCTGTGAGCAGCCCTGCCCTTGAAGACGGGGAGACTCTGGCAAGGATACTGGACGCGCAGGCGAATGATGAAAATGCGGTAGATGAAAACGGAAATCTTGTAGGAGTGCCAGATTCGGCAGAAGCAGACGCTGAACCGGCAGCGCCGACCGTTGACATGTCCATCGAGAAGCTGAGGGATTTCGACTATCTTCTCAGCAATTTCTATACAGTGGACAGTTCTACCATGATCGGTCCAGAGCAGTTAAACGCGGATGACCTTTTGAGCAGGAGCATGAAGATCGACAATACCACAGGCGGACCGAAGGTAATCATTTTCCATACGCACTCTCAGGAAGAATTTGTGGATTCCACACCTGGAGATCCGGCGACCAGCATCGTGGGAATGGGCGATTATCTGACGGAACTTTTAAACAAAAAGGGAATCGAGACAATCCATGACTCAGGGGTATATGACATCATCAACGGACAGCTGGACAGGAGCAATGCGTATGAGAATGCCGAGGCTTCTGTGCGCCCTCTCATAGAGGCGAATCCCACTCTTGAGGTAGCGATTGATCTGCACCGGGACGGCGTGGCGGAGGGTACGCATCTGGTGACAGAGATCAACGGGAAGCCAACAGCAAAAATCATGTATTTTAACGGTCTGAGCCGGACGCGCACCAACGGGGACATTGATTATCTGTATAATCCATACATACAGGACAATCTTGCCTTTTCCCTGCAGATGCAGCTGGCCTCAGAAAGCCTGTACCCGGGATTTGTCCGTCATATCTATCTGAGGGCATACCGGTACAATCTGCATCTGCTTCCAAAATCTCTGCTGGTGGAGGCAGGGGCGCAGACAAATACAGTAGAGGAGATGAGAAATGCCATGGAGGTGCTGGCAGATACGCTGGCGCATGTGATCTTAGAGTGACAGCTTATATCCTGGAATATGTATCTGGCGGAATACTGTTCGGAGAACCATGTGACACTTTCATTTCACGGGGGATAAGTATTGTGCTTTTTCTGTTTACAAATCACAGGGACTGGTGATATAGTATGAAATGGTATGCTCTGCGATTACGCAGGGATATGTAAGAAACGCGATTCCGCATGTGAGAACTGACGGGGGCGTCCCGGCAGCTCAGTCAGACGGACAGGCGGCAGAACCGTCTCCGATGACAGCGGAAATATAAAAGGAGAACGTAAATGGCAGGCAACAATACATATGATGCAGGCAGTATCGCGGTGCTGGAAGGGCTGGAGGCAGTCAGGAAGCGCCCCGGTATGTATATCGGAAGTGTATCGGCGAAAGGGTTAAACCATCTGATCTACGAGATCGTGGACAACTCTGTGGACGAACATCTGGCGGGATACTGTTCGGAGATCCATGTGACACTGGAAAAGGACGGTTCCGCCACAGTCACAGACAACGGACGCGGCATCCCGGTGGATATGCACCAGAAAGGAGTGTCCGCGGCAAGGCTCGTGTTCACCACGCTGCACGCGGGCGGTAAGTTTGACGATTCCGCGTACAAGACAAGCGGCGGTCTGCACGGCGTGGGCTCCTCTGTCGTGAATGCTCTTTCTGCCTATATGGATGTGAAGATCAGCAGGGACGGTTATATCCACCATGACAGATACGAGCGGGGCGTCCCGGTGATCGAACTGGAGGACGGCCTGCTGCCGAAGATCGGGAAGTCGAGAAAGACAGGGACCACGATCAATTTCCTGCCTGACGACACGATCTTTGAGAAGACGAAGTTCCGGGCGGAAGAGGTGAAAAGCCGTCTCCATGAAACCGCATACTTAAATCCCGAACTGACGATTATTTTCGACGATAAGCGGCCGGATGAGCCAGAGCATGTGGTCTATCACGAGCCGGAGGGGATCATCGGGTTTATCCGGGATCTGAACAGGAAAAAAGAGGTACTGCATGAACCTGTTTATTTCAAAGGGGAGTCCGAGGGCATTGAGGTGGAGGCGGCGCTGCAGTATGTCAATGAATTCCATGAGAATGTGCTGGGCTTCTGCAATAATATCTATAACGCAGAGGGGGGAACCCACCTGACCGGATTCAAGACTACATTCACCACGGTCATGAACCAGTACGCAAGGGAGCTGGGCGTATTAAAGGAGAAGGACGCCAACTTCACCGGAGCGGATATCCGAAACGGCATGACTGCCATCGTGTCTATCAAACACCCGGATCCCAGGTTTGAGGGACAGACGAAAACAAAGCTGGACAACCCTGACGCGTCAAAAGCCGTGGGAAAGGTGACCGGCGAGGAGATCGTGCGTTATTTTGACCGGAATCTTGACACATTGAAAACGGTGCTCTCCAGCGCAGAAAAGGCGGCGAAGATCCGGAAGACCGAGGAAAAGGCAAAGACAAATCTCCTCACCAAACAGAAATACTCCTTTGACAGCAACGGAAAGCTGGCAAACTGTGAGAGCCGTGATCCGAAAAAATGCGAGATCTTCATCGTGGAGGGAGATTCCGCCGGCGGCTCGGCAAAGACGGCGAGGGACCGTAATTTCCAGGCAATCCTCCCCATCCGCGGAAAGATCCTGAACGTGGAGAAGGCGAGCATAGACAAGATCCTTGCCAACGCGGAAATCAAGACCATGATCAATGCGTTCGGGTGCGGGTTCTCGGAAGGCTATGGCAATGACTTTGACATCAGCAAATTAAGGTATGACAAGATCATCATCATGGCCGATGCGGACGTGGACGGAGCCCATATCTCCACCCTGCTCCTCACCCTGTTCTACCGGTTCATGCCGGAGCTGATCTATGAAGGGCATGTGTATATCGCCATGCCGCCCCTTTACAAGGCCATGCCGAAGAACGGGGAGGAAGAATACCTCTACGATGACAAGGCGCTGGAAAAATACCGGAAGATCCACAAAGGGCCGTTCACTCTCCAGAGATACAAAGGTCTCGGCGAGATGGACGCGGAACAGCTCTGGGAGACCACGCTCGACCCGGAAAGACGGCTTCTCAAACTGGTAGAGATCGAGGACGCAAGGATGGCTTCCAGTGTGACAGAGATGCTCATGGGCACAGAAGTTCCGCCCAGGCGTGCATTTATCTATGAAAATGCGACAGAGGCAGAGCTGGACATCTGATCCGTACCGCCGGGCACAGTCCCGGCTGGTAAGTCAGGATCCGTACAGTGACGAAGGAGAATAAGGAATGAATAGTGAATCACAGATCATAAGAACTGAGTACTCAGACCTTATGAAAAAATCATATATTGATTACGCCATGAGCGTGATCATCGCCCGCGCCCTGCCGGATGTAAGGGACGGCCTCAAGCCTGTCCAGCGGCGCACTCTCTACGACATGTACGAGCTGGGTATCCGCTATGACAAACCATACCGCAAATGCGCCCGTATCGTGGGAGACACCATGGGTAAATACCATCCCCACGGGGACAGCTCCATCTATGAGGCGCTGGTGGTCATGGCGCAGGATTTCAAGAAGGGCCAGACCCTTGTGGACGGCCACGGCAACTTCGGCTCCATCGAAGGAGACGGAGCGGCGGCCATGCGCTACACAGAGGCAAGGCTCACGAAATTTACCCAGGAAGTGTGCCTTGCTGACCTGGACAAAGACGTTATAGACTTTGGACCGAACTTTGACGAGACGGAGAAAGAGCCTCTTGTCCTGCCCATGCGCGTGCCGAACCTGCTCGTAAACGGCGCGGAAGGGATCGCGGTGGGGATGGCGACAAGCATCCCCACCCACAACCTGGGCGAGGTCATCGACGCGGTCAAGGCGTACATGAAAAACGACGAGATCAGCACAAGACAGCTCATGAAGTACATCAAAGGCCCGGATTTCCCAACAGGGGGCATCGTGGGAAATAAGGATGACCTTCTGGATATCTACGAGACCGGCCAGGGCAAGATCAGGATTCGGGGCAAGGTCGAGGTGGAAGAATTAAAAGGAGGGAAAAAGCAGCTCGTCATCAGCGAGATCCCCTACACCATGATCGGGACCGGCATCGGCAAGTTCTTAAACGATGTGGCGAACCTGGTGGAGACAAAGAAGACCACGGATATCGTGGACATCTCCAACCAGTCCTCAAAAGAGGGGATCCGCATTGTCCTCGAGTTAAAGAGAGGGGCGGACGCGGAGAACTTAAAGAACATGCTCTACAAGAAGACCCGTCTGGAAGATACCTTCGGCGTCAATATGCTGGCTGTGGCGGACGGACGACCGGAGACGCTGGGGCTTAAAAAGATCATCGAGCACCACGTGGACTTCCAGTTCGAGCTGGCGACCCGCAAATATAAGACGCTCCTTGCGAAAGAGCAGGAGAAGAGCGAGGTCCAGGAAGGACTGATCAAGGCCTGCGATGTGATCGACCTGATCATCGAGATCCTGAGGGGGAGCAAGTCCGTCAAAGACGCGCGCGCCTGCCTTGTAAACGGCGTGACGGACAATATTACGTTCAAGTCCAGGATCTCAAAGAAGATGGCAGCCCTGCTGAGGTTTACCGAGCGCCAGGCCACCGCCATCCTGGAGATGCGCCTGTACCGCCTGATCGGGCTGGAGCTCCAGGCGCTCATCGCGGAGCACGAGCAGACGCTTAAAAATATCGCAAGGTATGAGGATATCCTGAACAATTACGACTCCATGGCAGGCGTGATCATGGAAGAACTGGACGCTTTTAAGAAGGCGTACGCGCGGAAGAGGCGTACAGTCGTCGAGAATGCCGAAGAAGCTGTCTTTGAGGAGAAGAAGATGGAAGAGCAGGAAGTGGTATTCCTCATGGACCGCTTTGGATATGCAAAGACTGTGGATCTGTCTGTGTACGAGAGAAATAAGGAAGCGGCGGACAGTGAGAACAGATATATCGTCCACTGCATGAATACCGGAAAGCTCTGCATCTTCACAGACACCGGGAAGATGCACCAGGTGAGGGTGCCGGATGTGCCCTACGGCAGGTTCCGCGACAAAGGGGCTCCGATCGATAATATAAGCAATTACTCTACCAGTGAAGAACAGATCGTCATGGTCTGCGACGCGGAGCAGATGCGCTTTGCGAACCTTCTCTTTGCCACAGCCCAGGGAATGGTCAAGAAGGTTGAGGGGACAGAATTTCAGGTATCAAAACGGACCATCGCGGCGACAAAGCTTCAGGAAGAAGATTCGCTGGTCGCTGTGAAAGTGGTCAATGACAGCCAGAACATCGTGCTCCAGACGAAGAATGGATATTTTCTGCGCTTCCCTGCCGGGGAGGTGCCGGTGAAGAAGAAGGCGGCGGTAGGCGTGCGCGGTATCCATCTTCAGAAGAAGGATGAACTGGAGAACGTCTATCTGTTTGAGGAAGGGACGGAGACAAAGGTTCCCTATGGAGAAAAGGAAGTTACTCTCAACAGGCTGAAAGCTGGCAGAAGAGACGGCAAGGGGACGAAAACAAGATAAAAACCAGACAGAACTTTACGGCAGAAGGAGAAAGAAATGACATTAACACAGCTTAATTACGTCATTACCATTGCGGATACAAAATCATTTAACAAGGCCGCGGAGCAGCTCTATGTATCCCAGCCTTCCCTTACGAGCGCCATGAAGGAGCTGGAAAAGGAGCTGGGGATTACTCTGTTCCACCGCAGCGGCAGAGGGGTCACCCTGACCAATGACGGCGTGGAATTCCTGCTCTACGCAAAAGAAGTCTACGGCCAGTATGAGTCGCTCCTTGAGCGGTACGGAAAGGGCGGGGCTTACAAAAAGAAATTCAGCGTCTCCACCCAGCACTATTCTTTTGCGGTAAAGGCCTTTGTGGACATGGTGCAGGAATATGACACCTCCAAGTACGAGTTTGCCATCCGGGAGACGCGGACGTCGGAAGTGATCAGCGATGTGAGTGCCATGAAAAGTGAGATCGGCGTGCTCTATCTGTGTGATTTCAATCAGAAAATGATGGAAAAGCTGCTGCGAGGCGCCAATCTGACCTTCCATCATCTGATCGACTGTCAGGCGTATGTGTACATATGGAAGCATCATCCTCTTGCGTCAGAGCCTTACATCTGCTTTGATCAGCTCGCGGATTACCCCTGTCTGTCCTTTGACCAGGGAGACAACAGTTCCTTCTATCTGGCGGAGGAGATCCTGTCTACCAATGAATATTCCCGGATCATCCGGGCGAACGACCGCGCCACTCTGCTCAACCTGATGGTGGGGCTGAACGGCTATACACTGTGCTCCGGTATCATCTGCGAAGAATTAAACGGGAGCGATTATGTGGCCGTGCCTTATAAGGACGATGAGCAGAATCCCAACAGCACGATGCGAATCGGTTATGTGACCCGGAAGAACACCATCTTAAGCAGGATGGGCGAGCAGTATATCCAGGCCATTAAAAGATATCTCAACTTTCGTAAGGTTGATATTCCGTAAAGCGGAAGCGCTTGTAAGTCTCTGTTTCACGCCCCGGTTATAACTTCAGTTTATAACCGGGTATTTTTTTTGTATATTAGACAGCCTTTTTGACCCGTGCTAGTATAATGGCATGATCTCAAAGGAGCAATACATATGGAAAAGGAACATATCATAAGGCTTGAACATGTCAGCAAGCAGTTTTCATCACGAAACACGGGCATACTTGCTGTCAATAATATCAATCTGGAAATAAAAAGAGGTGAGGTCTTCGGGATCATCGGATTCTCGGGAGCGGGAAAATCCACCCTGGTGAGGTGCATGAATCTTTTGGAGAGACCTTCCGATGGGGCAGTGTACTTTGACGGCACGAATCTGATGGATGTCAGTGAGAGAACACTCAGGGATACCCGGCTTAAGATGGGGATGATTTTTCAGCAGTTTAATCTGCTCGCCCAGAAAAATGTGCTGGATAATATCTGTTTTCCTCTGAAGATCGCGGGAATGAAAAAAAAGGAACGGATGAAAAGAGCGCTCCAGCTCCTTGAACTGGTCGATCTGGCAGACAAGGAAAGGGCGTATCCGGCACAGCTGTCAGGCGGTCAGAAACAGCGGGTCGCCATTGCAAGAGCTCTCGCAACGAACCCGGAGGTCCTCCTGTGCGATGAGGCGACAAGCGCCCTTGATCCGACCACTACAAAGTCCATCCTGGAACTGTTGAAAAAAATCAATCAGGAATACGGCGTGACCATCGTAATCATCACCCATGAGATGCAGGTGGCGGAACAGATCTGTGACCGGATCGCGGTCATGAGCCAGGGGAGGATCGTGGAGATGGGAGCGGTAAAGGATGTGTTTTTAAATCCCCAGTCTGAGACGGCGAGAAAGCTGATCCTGCCGGACAACCAGTTTGACGCGGAGGGCATTGCAAAGCGGGTGATCCGGATTGCCTTTGACGGACAGTCCTCGTCAGACCCTGTTATCTCACAGCTTACCCTGCGTTCCGGGGAGTTAATAAATATTCTCGGAGCCAACACCGAGAACATCGGGGGCAGGGCTTACGGACAGATGCTCATACAATGTCCTGAAAGCGCTGAGGCGCTGGGGAAGATCCGACAGTATCTTACAGAACAGGGCATCCATTTTGAGGAGGGAGGAACGACATCATGACAGAACAGATTATCGGACTATTAGGGCAGGGAATATGGGAGACGCTATACATGGTACTTGTATCCGCCTTTTTCTCCTATGTGATCGGGATTCCCCTCGGCGTGCTCGTGTTTGTGACCGACAAGAACGGAATCTGCAGAAACCGGGTTCTGAATGTGCTGATCGGGGGTGTAATCAATTTTATCCGTTCCATCCCCTTCCTGATCCTCCTGGTGCTGATCCTGCCTTTTACAAGGCTGATTGTGGGGACTACCATTGGTTCCACTGCCACCATCGTTCCCCTTGTGGTAGCTGCGGCTCCCTATGTTGCCCGCATGGTAGAATCCTCCTTAAAAGAGGTGGATTCAGGCGTGGTGGAAGCAGCGCAGGCAATGGGAGCGTCACGTATGCAGATCATCTTAAACGTTATGCTCCCGGAGGCAAAGCCCTCGCTTCTTGTGGGGGCGACCATCTCCCTTGCCACTATACTGGGGTATTCCGCCATGGCGGGTTTTGTGGGAGGCGGAGGTCTCGGGGCAATTGCCACCAACTATGGATACTACCGTTACAATACGGAAGTGATGCTGATCACGGTCCTGCTTCTCGTAGTCATCGTGCAGATTTTCCAGGAAGGCGGACTTCGCCTTGTCCGCCGTATTGACAAGCGGATCAAATAAAACAGATTTAGATTTAGGAGGAATGTATTATGAAAAGAAAACTTATCACACTGGCGGCAGGAGTCGCTCTGATTTCAGGACTTGTATCAGGATGCGGGGCGGCCGCCTCCGGGGAGAGTGAAAAAGTAATCCGTGTAGGAGCCGGAATCACGCCCCATGCGGAGATACTGGAGACTGTTTCCGATGACCTTAAGGAGCAGGGATACACGCTTGAGATCGTGGAATATAACGATTATGTGCTTCCAAACACCGCCCTGGAGGATGGGGATCTGGACGCGAACTTTTTCCAGCACCAGCCCTACCTGGAGGATTTTAACAAAGAAAACGGAACACATCTGGTGAGCGTGGCAGACGTCCACTTTGAGCCCCTTGGGATCTATGCGGGCAAGACGGCAAGTCTGGACGAACTGAAGGAAGGCGCAGTGGTGGCAGTGCCCAACGACACGACCAATGAGGCAAGAGCCCTTCTTCTGCTCCAGCAGGAAGGATTAATTAAGTTAAGGGAGGGCGCAGGGCTTCAGGCAACAATACTGGATATTGAGGAAAATCCGCTGAATCTGGAAATTCGGGAGCTGGCTGCAGAGCAGGTGGCAAGGGCGGTGATCGATGTGGATATAGCCTGTGTTAATGGCAATTATGCCCTGGAGGCAGACCTTGACGAGGCCATTGCCCATGAGGCAGACACTTCTGAGGCCGCCGAGACATACGCCAACGTGATCGTGGTCCGGGAAGGAAACGAGGATTCTGAGAAAACAAAAGCGCTCGTGGATGCCGTCCTGTCAGAGGAGGTAAAAACATTTATCAATGAGACTTACAACGGAGCGGTGCTCCCGGTATTCTGAGCGCCCTGTTGCAGCCTGACAGACAGCGGGGCATGACTTTGCCGGAACAACGGCGTGCCTGTATATGCATAAGAAATTTATAAGAAAAAGAAATAAAAATGCAAAAGCACTTGATTTATTTGGAAAAGGGTGTTAAAGTTGCATATAGTTACATAAGGAACCGGCAGAAGAGTGGACGAAAGTTCACTCTTCTTTGCTGGTGCAGGAAACCTCGCAGGAGTGTACCACTATGCCGTTAAAACCGCGGCAGTAAATAAGGAAAGGAAGTATAGCGTGTCGAAGAGAGAAGTGTACGAACAGAAAACAGAAGAACTGTTAGAGCCCATCGTCTCAGCTCTGGGCTTTGAGCTGGTGGACGTGGAGTATGTCAGGGAGGGCGGGACCTGGTATCTGCGCGCGTATATCGACAAGCCCGGCGGCATCACAGTGGATGACTGTGAAGCGGTCAGCAGACAGTTCTCGGATATCCTCGATGAGAAGGATTATATCCCGGATTCGTATGTGTTTGAAGTGAGCTCCCCGGGACTCGGGAGGCCGCTTAAGAAGGAGAAGGACTTCAGGAGAAGCCTGGGCGAAGAGGTGGAGATCCGCACCTACCGGGCCATCGACCGGCAGAAGGAATTCACCGGCATATTGAAAGCATATGATGAAAATACTGTTACCATCGCATACGAAGATGACACGGAACAGACATTTGAGAGGGCGGACATCGCCCTGATCCGTCTGGCTTTGGATTTTTAATATTTAGGAGGAAGGAAAAAAATGAACACAGAGTTAATGGAAGCGTTGACGATCCTTGAGAAAGAGAAGAACATCAGCAGAGATGTGATGATGGACGCCATCGAGAATTCACTGATCAGCGCCTGCAAGAACCATTTCGGAACAGCGGAGAATATCAAGGTCATCATGGACAGAGAGACATGTGATTATGCGGTGTATGCAGAGAAGAAAGTCGTTGAGGAAGTGACAGAGCCTGCGCTGGAGATCAGTCTTGAAGATGCGGAAAAGATCGACTCCGCGCTCCAGATCGGAGATGTGGCTCAGATCCCGGTCCAGTCCAAAGAATTCGGGCGCATCGCCACACAGAATGCGAAGAACCTGATCCTCCAGAAGATCCGCGAGGAAGAGAGAAAAGTTGTATTTGACCAGTATTTTGAGAAAGAGAAGGATATCGTCACCGGTATCGTCCAGCGCTATGCAGGGAAAAATATCAGCATCAATCTTGGGAGGGCCGACGCAATGCTCACGGAGAATGAGCAGGTGAAAGGCGAGACATTCAAGCCTACGGAGCGCATCAAACTGTACGTGGTGGAAGTGAAGAATACGCCGAAGGGACCGAAGATCCTTGTATCCCGCACGCATCCGGAACTGGTGAAACGTCTCTTTGAAGCAGAGGTCGCTGAAGTGAGGGAAGGCATTGTGGAGATTAAGAGCATTGCCCGCGAAGCAGGATCCCGTACAAAGATGGCAGTGTGGTCCAATGACCCGGACGTGGATCCGGTGGGCGCATGTGTCGGAATGAACGGAGCCAGGGTGAACGCAGTAGTCCAGGAGCTGCGCGGTGAGAAGATCGATATTATCAACTGGGATGAGAACCCGGCGCTTCTGATCGAAAATGCGCTGAGTCCGGCGAAGGTCATTTCCGTAATGGCAGACCCGGAGGAGAAAGTCGCAAGCGTGATCGTACCTGATTATCAGCTCTCTCTCGCGATCGGAAAAGAAGGACAGAACGCAAGGCTGGCGGCGCGCCTTACCGGATACAAGATCGATATCAAGAGCGAGACTCAGGCGATCGAGGCGGGAGACCTTCCGGAAAATTACATGGAGCAGATGGGACTCATGGGAGAGGAAGGCTACACCGGCGACTATGAGTATGCTGGGGAAGGCGCTTATGACGGCTATGACGAAGATTATGACTACGTCGGATATGGCGGGGACTACGAGGAGCCGGACGGACAGGATGAGCCGGACGGGATCGAGCTCGTCGAGACAGAGAACTAAGCAAGAGTCTGAAGGAGTGGAATCATTTGGCAGTAAAGAAAAAAATCCCGATGAGGAAATGTGTGGGCTGCGGCGAGATGAAGCCTAAGAAAGAGCTGATGCGGATCCTGCGCACTGAGGAAGGCGGTTTTGTCGTAGACGCGGAAGGAAAGAAAAACGGACGCGGAGCCTACCTGTGCAGGTCTGTGGAATGTTTCCGGAAGGCGGCAAAGAGCAGAGGCCTGGAGCGTTCTTTTAAACAGGAGATCCCCCGGGAGGTATACGAGAGACTGGAAAAGGAGATGGGCGAGATTGGCGAATAGAGATAAGGTCCTGTCACTGATCGGACTCTCGATGAAGGCAGGGAGATGCATAAGCGGCGAGATGATGACGGAGAATGAGACGAAGTCAGGAAAAGCAAAGCTTGTGATCGTAGCGTCTGACGCATCGGAGAACACGAAGAAGAAATTTCGGGATATGTGTAAATTTTACAGAGTTCCAATTTGTTTTTACGGAGATAAAGATACCTTAGGGCATGCAATGGGAAAGGAATTCCGTGCATCTCTGGCGATATTGGACGAAGGATTTGCAGACGGGATTCTAAAAGAGCTTAAAAACCGAGAGGATATTGCATATAGGAGGTAGTTGAAATATGACGAAAATGAGGGTACATGAGCTTGCGAAAGAACTTGGAATAGAAAATAAGGAACTCATTGAGCTCCTGCAGAAGAAAAATATAGACGTGAAAAATCATATGAGCTCCCTGGAAGACAGCGTGGCGGAAGAGATCCGCGCAGAGCATTCCGGGAAGAAAGCGGCGAAGCAGGAGCCGAAAAAGGAAGAAGAGGCAAAGACGGACGGTGTGAAAGCGGAGTCTGCCGATACAAAGGAGGCGGCGCCGAAGAAGAAAAATCTGGCCTTTGTCATCCGTCCTCAGAATTCCCGTGACAGCCGCCGCATCCAGGGCAGCCGTCCGGCGCAGCAGCATCCTGCCCGATCAGGGCAGCCGGGAAGCCGTCCGGCGCAGGGGGGGCGTCCGGCACAGGGAGCGCGCCCGGTACAGTCTGGGGGCCGTCCTGCACAGGGAGCACGCCCGGCAGGCGAGGGAAGAACAGTGGGAGACCGCCCGAATCAGGGAAGTCGTCCGATCCAGGGAAGCCGCCCGGCACAGACGGGATCCCGTCTGTCCGGAGACGGAAAAGTATCCGGAGACCGCCCGTCCCGTTCAGACAGACCGGCACAGAGCCGCCCCACAGGCGAGGGAAGACCGGCAGGAGAGCGTTCGGTTCGCCCGGAGAAACCAGGACAGGGCCGCCCCACAGGCGAAGGAAGGCCATCCGGAGACCGCCTGTCACGTCCAGACAAACCTCTGGGCAGCCGCTCTTTCAGTGAAGGAAAACAGAGCCGTCCGGAGAAGGGCGAGAGAGGCGGCCGTGATCAGAGACAGGGCGGGGCTGTCAGAGGAGAACGAAGAGAACCCCGCAGGGACGATATGACCGCGCCAATCGTGGAACAGCAGAAGAGCCAGAGAAATAAGGCGAAAGATAAAGAGCGCGACAACAGGAAGAAAGAATACAGAGACGAGGCGTTCGACGGAAAAGGCAAGAAGGCAAGAAAGCAGAAACAGGTGGCAGAGGCGAAGAAGCCGCAGCAGAAGCAGGAGGAAAAGAAAGAGGAGAAGATCAGACAGATCGTGATCCCGGAAGTCCTGACGATCAAAGAGCTTGCGGATAAGATGAAGGTCGTGCCGTCCGTGATCGTGAAGAAGCTCTTCATGCAGGGCAAAGTCGTGACAGTGAACCAGGAGATCGACTTTGACACAGCAGAGGAGATCGCAATGGAATTTGAGGTCCTCTGCGAGAAAGAGGAAGTCGTAGATGTGATCGAGGAGCTCTTAAAAGAGGATGAGGAAGACGAAAGCACTATGGTGAAACGTCCTCCCGTCGTCTGCGTCATGGGCCATGTGGATCACGGCAAGACATCCCTGCTGGATGCGATCCGTCATTCTAATGTGACTGACCGGGAGGCAGGCGGTATCACTCAGCATATCGGCGCTTATGTGGTGGAGGTCAACGGGGAGAAGATTACCTTCCTGGATACGCCGGGACACGAGGCGTTTACGGCGATGCGTATGCGCGGGGCAAACTCCACGGATATCGCGATCCTTGTAGTCGCTGCGGACGACGGCGTGATGCCGCAGACCGTGGAAGCGATCAACCATGCGAAAGCGGCAGGGGTCGAGATCATCGTGGCAATCAACAAGGTCGATAAGCCCAGCGCGAACATTGAGCGCGTGAAACAGGAGCTGACAGAGTATGAGCTGATCCCGGAGGACTGGGGCGGAAGCACAATCTTTGTCCCCGTGTCCGCGCACACAAAGGAAGGGATCCCGGAACTGCTTGAGATGATTCTTCTTACAGCAGAGGTAATGGAACTCAAGGCGAACCCGAACCGCGCGGCAAGAGGACTTGTGATAGAGGCGGAGCTGGATAAAGGAAAAGGTTCTGTCGCAACAGTTCTCGTACAGAAGGGAACGCTCCATGTGGGTGACGCCATCGCGGCGGGCAGCGCGCATGGACGTGTCCGCGCGATGATGGACGACAGGGGAAGGCGTGTCAAAGAGGCAGGACCGTCCCAGCCGGTGGAGATCCTCGGCCTGAACGATGTTCCGAATGCCGGTGAAGTATTTGTGGGATGTGATTCGGAGAAGGAAGCGAGAAACTTCGCTGAGACCTTTATCGCACAGAATAAGGTGAAGCTTCTGGATGAGACGAAGTCCAGGATGTCCCTTGACGATCTGTTCAGCCAGATCCAGGAAGGCAATTTAAAAGAGCTCAATATCGTCGTAAAGGCAGACGTACAGGGTTCAGTGGAAGCGCTCAGGCAGAGCCTCCTGAAGCTGTCTAATGATGAGGTCGTAGTTAAGGTGATCCACGGAGGCGTGGGCGCGATCAATGAATCCGACGTGATCCTGGCGTCCGCTTCCAATGCTATCATTATCGGCTTCAACGTGCGTCCGGATGCGACCGCAAAGGACATTGCGGACAGAGAGGGCGTTGACCTGCGGCTTTACAGAGTCATCTACAACGCGATCGAGGATGTGGAAGCAGCTATGAAGGGTATGCTTGACCCGATCTTTGAGGAGAAAGTGCTGGGACACGCGGAAGTGCGCCAGACATTCAAGGCTTCAGGAGTTGGTACGATTGCGGGCGCTTATGTAAAGGACGGTATCTTCGAGAGGAATTGTTCTGTCCGGCTGATCCGCGACGGCATTGTTGTATTCGACGGACCGCTTGCATCTCTGAAGCGTTTCAAAGACGATGTGAAGGAAGTAAGGGCCGGATACGAGTGCGGTTTTGTGTTTGAGAATTATAACGACATCAAAGAAGGCGACGAGGTCGAGGCTTACAAGATGGTCGAGGCCGAGAGAAAGTAAGCTTTTGTAAGAGAGAAGGAGCGGCGATGAGAAAAAACAGTATCAAAAACACACGAGTAAATGCTGAGGTGCAGAGAGAACTGAGCAATATCCTGCGCGAAGGGATCAAAGATCCCAGGGTGGCGCCAATGACTTCCGTGGTTGCTGTCGAAGTGGCTCCGGATTTAAAGACATGCAAAGCCTATATCAGCGTCCTGGGCGACGAAAAGGCACAGCAGGATACACTGAAGGGACTTACAAGCGCGGAGGGATATATCCGCCGCGAGCTGGCCCGCACAGTCAATATGCGCAATACCCCGGAGATCCGGTTTATCCTGGACCAGTCCATTGAATATGGAGTAAATATCAGCAGAAAGATCGATGAAGTGACAGGGAATTCAGAGAATGGAGCTGAAGATTAATATGACGATTGTATTAGAAGATATCTTAAAAGACAGACGCAGCGTCGCACTGGGCGGGCATGTCCGCCCGGACGGCGACTGTGTCGGATCCTGTTTGGGACTGTACCTTTACCTGAAAGAACAGTTCCCCCACATACATACGGATGTCTATCTGGAAGATGTGCCGGAGGCTTACCGGAGGATCAGCGGTACGGATGAAGTGAAGACGAAGCTTCCTGAGGGGGCGGAGCCGTACGATCTTTTTATCTGCCTGGACTGTGGGGACATAAAGCGTCTTGGCTTTTCAGAGCCTTTGTTTGAAACTGCCGCAGAGACGCTGTGCATTGATCATCATATCAGCAATGAGGAGTTTGCCGTCCATAATTACATTGTTCCTGACGCCAGCTCTACATCAGAGCTGGTCTTTAAGCTGATGGACAGAGAAAAGATCAGTAAATCTGTGGCGGAAGCGCTCTACATGGGCATTGTGCATGATACCGGTGTGTTCCAGTATTCCTGCACCTCTCCGGAGACGATGGAGATTGCTGCGGAACTGATGAGAAAAGGGATCAATGGCAGCGAAATCATAGAAAAGACTTATTATGAAAAGACTTACATCCAAAATCAGATTTTAGGCAGAGCCCTTCTGGAGAGTATGCTTATCATGGATAAACAGTGTATCGTGTCGGTTATCCGCCGGCGCTCCATGAGGTTCTTTCAGGCTCAGCCGTCGGATCTTGAGGGCATTGTGAGCCAGCTTCGTCAGACAAAGGGCGTGGAAGTGGCGATCTTTCTTCATGAGATCGAGCCCCGGAAATTTAAAGTCAGCCTGCGCTCAAAGGGCGTAGTGGACGTAAGCGTGATTGCGAAACATTTTGGGGGCGGCGGACATGTGCGCGCGGCAGGCGTCATGATGAGCGGTTCAAGTCACGATGTGATCAACAACATTACAGCCCGGATCGCGCTGCAGCTTGATCACAGCGGCAGCGTATCACCGCAGGAATAGAGAATTGGCAGGATGAGAAGATGATCAATGGTATTCTGAATATTTATAAAGAAAAAGGATGGACTTCCCATGATGTGGTTGCCCGGCTGAGGGGCATTGTGGGACAGAAAAAGATCGGACACACAGGCACCCTTGATCCCGAAGCGGAGGGGGTGCTTCCTGTCTGTCTGGGAAGAGCGACAAAAGTATGTGGCACGCTCACGGATAAAGACAAGACCTATGAGACTGTCCTCCTGCTCGGAAAGACGACAGACACCCAGGACATGACGGGAAAAGTCCTGACTGAACGTCCTCCGGACGATGTCACGGAAGCAGAAGCTGTGGACTGCATCAGGAGTTTTATCGGAGAATATGATCAGCTCCCGCCCATGTATTCTGCGCTGAAGGTGAAGGGACGGAAACTCTGTGAGCTGGCAAGAGAAGGGAAGACCGTGGAACGGAGAAGCCGGAAAGTATTTATCTACGATATCCGGATCATCGAGATCAGTCTTCCACGTATCCGAATGGAAGTAAAGTGCTCAAAAGGCACTTATATCCGAACTCTCTGCCATGATATCGGAGAAAAACTGGGCGTCGGAGGATGTATGGAAGCCCTGCTCCGCAACAGAGCGGGAAGCTTCTGCGTGAAAGACAGTCTGAGACTGGCGGAGGTGGAGGACTGTGTGAACCGCGGTAATTTATCACAGCTCCTGCTGCCGCTGGACAGCGTGTTTTCGGATTTGAGATATCTGATATTAAAAGACGACTCGGTTTCTCTCGGATATAACGGAAATCCTTTTTACTGGAAGCATGTGATACGGCTGCCAATCGGAACAGATACTATAGACAGTTCCTCTGATGCCGGAACAGAACGGGGCAATGGAGAGCGGTTCCGTGTATATGACGGGGCGCGCCGGTTTATCGGCGTCTATCAGTACGAGGCGGAACGGGGACGGTTCCGGCCGGAGAAGATGTTCCTGGACCCGGATGAACTCAGAACAGGAAGAACAGAAAAGAAGGGCTGATGAGACAGATATGGAATATATAACAGACATTGAAGCTTATCACGGGACGAAAAAGACGGCAGTGACAATGGGAAAATTCGACGGGCTGCACAGAGGACACCAGAAACTGGTGGACAGAATCAGGAGCTGCGCCTCGGCGGACTGTGACAGTGTACTCTGCGCCTTTGATATGCACAGGGAGTCTATCATGACGAACCGGGAGCGCAGGGAGCGCCTGGACGGGAAGATCGACTGGCTGATCGACTGCCCATTTACAGAGTCGCTAAGGAATATGGAAGCAGAAGACTTTATCCGGGATATTCTGTGCGGGAAATTAAACGCCGCCCATGTAGTTGCAGGCAGGGACTTTGTCTTCGGATACAATAAGCGCGGAAGCGTGGAGATGCTGGAAAAATATGCCCCCCAATATGGCTATACCGTAGAAGTGGTGGAAAAGGAAAGGTACGGGGATATGATTATCAGCAGCACCTGTATCCGGGACGCCCTTGCTCAGGGGGACGTCCGGCTTGCGGAGCGGCTCCTGGGCTATCCGTATGAACTGACCGGTCCTGTCCGGTATGGGAAACAGCTCGGACGGACACTGGGATTTCCAACCATGAACATTGAGCCTGAGGCGCAGAAACTCCTTCCCCGGTACGGAGTCTATGCCTGCCGGGTAAAGATCGACGGAAAATGGTACAACGGCGTGGGAAACGCCGGGGTCAAGCCGACAGTTGCGGATGAGTGCAGAAGGCTTTTTGAAGTATATGTCTATGGATATGAAGGCGACGCTTACGGGAAAGAAGTGACGGTCCGGTTCTGCGGATTTGAACGCCCGGAGGTGAAATTTGGCTCTGTGGAAGAATTAAGAGAGCAGGTTATGAAGGACATGCAGTACGGGATCGATTTCTTCAGAAGCTGACATACAGTCATTCCAGTTTTCTGTCATAATTCCTGTCATTTAAAATTTGCTTTACAACCGCAGTGGGCTGTGCTATACTGGCTGAGGTTACACAATCAGCCGGCGTTCGGTGATCGGAATACTCCAGCCATCGCTTAATGCCAGGCGGTTTACCAGAGTTTATTTAAGGAGGAGACAAAGCATGATCGCAAAAGACAAGAAACAGGCAATCATCAAAGAGTATGGAAGAAGCGAGGGCGACACAGGTTCACCGGAGGTACAGGTGGCGATCCTGACAGCAAGGATCAATGAGCTTACAGAGCATTTCAAGGCGAACCCGAAGGATCACCACTCAAGAAGAGGACTTCTTAAAATGGTAGGTCAGAGAAGAGGACTTCTTGCATACCTTAAAAAAGTGGATATCGAGAGATATCGTTCCCTGATCGAGAGACTCGGACTGAGAAAATAATCCGGGAACTGTCAGTCAATGGGATAAAGAGGGCGCTGCCCTGCGGATGGATGTTCATCCGCAGGCAGCGCCTTTTTAGATTCCGGACCGGCGCTCCGTCAGTTCTGATTCAAACGGCGGTTCTTGTATTCCGTGGCAGTCATGTGATAATATTTTTTAAACGCGGCGTGAAAATGGTTCGGGCAGGAGTATCCCAGTCTGGCGGAAATCTCACAGACAGAGAGCCTGCCCTCTTTTAAAAAGGTTGCAGCCGCCGCCATCCTCGCCCCGGTCCGTTTCTGAGTGAAATTCTGCCCGTATCTGTCGAATAAGATCCTGCTTGTCTGCCGGGTGCTTAAGCCCAGTCTCCGGGACAGCTCTTCGAGCGTGATCGTATCGTACTCTAAAAGAAAACTGTCTTCGATCAGGATGTAGGCTTTGATCAGCGGGACAGGAATCGAGGTGATCGCTGCATTGGAGGCCGGCTTATAGTTGCGAAGCACCTTGACCATAAACTGGATGAACAGCGCCTCCAGCATTAGCCCTGCGGCCGGTTTGGGTTCAAAGATCTCCCGGCGGATCTGCTCCAGAGTGACCGGCAGATCTGCCTGGTCTGTGCCATACCAGAAAGGATAATTCAGAAACAGCTCCATAATATTTTCCTGCTCCGCATCTTTTCTGCGCTGTTTTGTATGGAGTTCCTCGATCCTCAGATAAATGCAGTATTCAAAGGTGGGCTCGGAAGGATCGGGATACTGCTGATGTTCAATATGGGGTCCGGTCGTATACAGGACATTGGGATACAGATCGTAGGACTTCTGGCTGCTGATAAGCGTCCCTTTGCCCTGTGGAATATAGTGGAGTTCATAGCTGTTCGAACTGTGGGAATGAGAGGGGGTGTTCCATGTCTGACATTCATAAGTAAACTTCAGGATCGTAATCCTGTATTTCCCGATGAAAAAAGTGATGTTTAAATTGTCGTTTTTCATGGCTGTCTCTCCTCTCTAAGTACGCTTATCGGACATGGATATACGGTAATTGTCTGATTTTAATGTATCTTCATCGTACCACAGGAGCTATAATGAAAGCAAGATTTACAGACGGAATATGGTCAGAAGGAGGAGTTATATGATCATTGACGCGCATGCACACTTATGGAACCCACAGGCAGGCCGGGTGGACGGAAAACCGGTGATCCCGCTTACCGGCGGGAGGAGCGATTTCGGCGGCGAGCTGAGACAGATGATGCCGCCGTATATGCTTGACGGCCGCAATACTGTGGAAATGCTGATGGCAAATATGGATTACGCGCGGGTCAGCGGCTGTGTGATCACCCAGGAATATATAGACGGCAATCAGGACAGCTATCTTCTGGAATGCAAGGAGAAATATCCGGACCGGATGCGGATCACCTGTCTGTATGAAGAAAAACAGATCGCGGACGAGTGGATGTCACGGTTTGACGGCGTAAAGATCTGCGGAGGCAGGCTGGAAGAGAAAGACCTTCTCGTCCATGAGGAAGTCTTTGCACAGGCGGAGCGTCTGAGGAAATTCATTGCCATCGATCTGGCTGACGGCGATCTGCAGACAGAAGCCATGGAGAAGCTGATCGTAAAATATCCTGACCTGCGCGTCGCTATCGGGCATTTCGGCATGGTCACAGTGGACGGATGGGAGAAACAGATCGCCCTCGCAAAACATAAAAATGTCTACATCGAGAGCGGCGGCATCACATGGCTCTTTCACAGCGAGTTCTATCCGTACCCGTCGGCGGTAAGAGCGATCCGCGCTGCCATCGATATCTGCGGCATTGATAAGCTGATGTGGGGCAGCGACTATCCGAGGACAATGACAGCGATCACTTATGATATGAGCAAAGATTTCGCGGAGAAGACAGCAGAGCTGTCAGAAGAGGAAAAGAGGAAATTCCTGGGAGAAAACGCAGAGAAGTTTTACGGATTCCCGAAACTGGCGGTCCCGGATAAAATAATCAATATGGTGGAATGACCCGCACTTATGTAAGGAGGATTTATCATGATCGTAAAAGGTACATATTTTCAGAACAGTCAAGACAGACCTCTTGTATACGGGGATGTGGAGATACACAATATCCCGAGAAGAAGGCTCAGAGGAGAGGAAGAGAAGGAGGGGATACTGGCAGAGAGCGTTCTGGTCGGCTTCTGTGGGACAGACCACACTCTGATGGAGATGGGACGCAGAGGTGAGCTGGATGCCAAATTTCCGCCGGGATGCAGACGTCTGATCAACGGACACGAAGGAGTAGTATGGGTGCCGTCGGAAAACCGCTTTGCCATTGTCCTGATCCGCGGTGGAAACAGCTATGACCCAACGAGATATACGGAAGAAGAAAATTATTTTGAGTACGGGTGCGACCAGGCGGACGGCCTGTTTTCGGATATGGATTATTACAATCCTGACATGCTTTTGAAGATCCCGGACGGGTATGTCAGGGAGGGGAAGATCGCCCTTTCCCTGGCGAAAAAACTGGTCTTCAGCGATCCCTACGCATGTATGATCTTCCAGAGAGAAAGGATGGAGGATCTCGGCGAGGCACACAACTTCCGGGTAAAGATGGCGCAGTATAAATGCACCGAAGCCGAAGCGCGGGAAATCGCGAGAAAAGAGACTTTCCGGAGAGTATGCATTTTCGGTCTGGGCACCACTGGCATGTTTATCGGCGATCTGATCCGCCAGAAATACCCGGAGGCAAAGATCGTATTTGTCGCGAGGAGCGATGAAGACAGCCCGAAGGTTTCTTTTGCCCTGAAGCAGGCAAAAGCGGATTATGTAAAGAGCAATTTTGACACGAAAGAAGAGCTGGCAAAAGCAATCATGGATAAGCTGGGCGGCACGGCGACAGTCTTTGTGGGCTCAAGCGGAGCGGGGGTCGAGCAGGAGATCGCGTTCAAATACGGAGTCCTGGGCTGTAACGGCATTTATAATTCATTTTCCCTGGGACCGGCGGTGTCTTTTGACACAATGCCGTTCGGCTTTAAAAACCAGGTGATCTTCGGCTCCATCAACTTCCGTCAGGACCACATGGAAGAGGCAATCCGGATTCTTGAGAAGAGTTGTTATGATGAGATCGTTGAGCTCATCGACAGGGATGAATTTACCAGTGATCCGATCGGTGCATACGAAAATAAAATCTATTCCAGGAGCGCCCCCATGAAGACGGCGGTCATCTGGAACAAAAAATATATCGACGCCGATCGTTAAGTAACTGATCGCTGTGCAATGAGGAGGAAATTACAGTGAAAGCAATCTATATCACAAAACCCGGACAGGTTGAGATCAGACAAATAGAAAAACCGGTGAGAAAGCCGGGAGAAGCCCTGCTGAAGATACTCTACGGAGGCATCTGCGGGAGCGACCTCGGTTCATACAGAGGTACATTCGCTTATTTTGACTATCCCCGGATCCCGGGACATGAATTCAGCGCAGAGATCGTGGAGATCGATGAAAATGCATACGGGCTCAAAAAAGGCATGATCGTCACATGCAATCCATACTTTAACTGTGGAGAGTGCTATAGCTGCAAAAAGGGGATCGTGAATGCATGTATGGACAACCAGACCATGGGATGCCAGCGCGACGGAGCGTTCTGTGAGTATATCACAATGCCTGTGGAGAGGATCTATGACGGCAAGGGGATGGACCCGAAACTTCTGGCTGCCATCGAGCCGTTCTGCATCAGCTATCACGGAGTGCAGAGAGCCGGGATCAAAAAGGGCGACAGAGTGCTTGTCGTCGGCGCCGGCACGATCGGCGTGCTGGCTGGCTGCGCTGCAAAGGCTTTAGGCGGAGAGGTCTACATATGCGATGTGGCGGAAAAGAAGCTGCGCTACGCCATGGATACCTTTGGATTTGACGGTATGATCCTGAATGATTCTCCGGAAGCGCTGGAAAAGGCAGCGGGGAAAATCACCGGACAGCTCGATATCCGCGGCACAGAGAATAATTACGGATTTGACGTGTGTATCGAGGCAGTGGGACTTCCGTCCACATTCCAGAACTGTATCGACGCGGCTGCTTTCGGCGGGAAAGTCGTGCTGATCGGAGTGGGAAAGAAAAATCTGGATTTCAACTTTACGCTGATCCAGAAGAAAGAACTGAATGTATTCGGAAGCAGGAACGCGCTGAAAAAAGACTTTGTGGAGCTGATCGATCTGGTCAATGCAGGACAGGCGGATCTGGGACATGTGATTACAAATCTGTATCCGGCGGACAACGCGGCGGAAGCATTTGCCGGGTTTGACAAAAACGGGGAAGAAATGCTGAAAGTTGTTCTGGATTTTTCTCAGTTTTGATCAGAGCAGATTATGACAGAAGGACAGGTGAAACAGCAATGGAGCTTTTAAATTACAGGGTACTTAAAAAATCCGGTTACGAAGGATATGTTTTAGAGTCAGCGCCGGAAAAGGTCATGCAGTTTGGAGAGGGAAATTTCCTGCGCGCGTTTGTTGACTACTGGTTTGATGCGTCAAATGAAAAAGCGGGATGGAACGGAAAGTGCGTGCTCGTACAGCCGATCCCCCAGGGACTGAGCAGACTGATCAATGACCAGGAAGGACTGTACACTCTGTATCTCAGAGGAAGGGAAAAGGGAGAA
Source organism: uncultured Mediterraneibacter sp. (assembly GCA_944376695.1). GTDB lineage: Bacteria > Bacillota > Clostridia > Lachnospirales > Lachnospiraceae > Mediterraneibacter. The sequence continues at coordinate 48,819 of CALWDM010000001.1, forward strand.
AAAGTGGACAGAAAGCGCGTGATTTCTTCGGTATCCCGCTGCATCAATCCCTACGGGGAAAAGGGATTTCGGGCAATGCTGGAGCTGGCGGAGTCCGATGATCTTGAATATGTTGTTTCCAACACAACAGAGGCTGGCATTGTCTATGATCCGTCATGCCGTATAGAAGACAAGCCGTGCAGTTCCTTCCCCGGGAAACTTACACAGGTTCTGTATACACGCTATAAAGCTGGAAAAGGAGGACTTGTGATTCTCTCCTGCGAGCTGATCGACAATAATGGAAAAGAACTGTTAAAATGTGTGAACCAGTACATCGATCAGTGGGGGCTGGAGGACGGCTTCCGGAAATATGTGAATGAAGACTGCACCTTCTGCTCCACGCTTGTGGACCGGATTGTGCCCGGCAGGATCCGGGATGAGGAGGAGACAGCCAGACTGGAAAGGGAGAACGGATATAAAGATCTTCTTCTCGATGTGGGCGAGGTGTTCGGCGTATGGAATATAGAAGGACCGGAGTGGCTTGAGGAAAAACTTCCGTTTAAGGCGGCAGGGCTGAACTGCCCGGTCGTTCCGGATGTGACTCCGTACAAAAAGAGAAAAGTCCGGATCCTAAACGGCGCGCACACAGGATTTGTCCTGGGCGCTTATCTCAGTGGTTTTGACATTGTACGCGACTGCATGGCAGATGATACGGTCCGCAATTACATGAATAAAATGCTCTATGAGGAAATCATCCCGACCCTGCCGTTGGATAAAGAGGATCTGAAGCAGTTTGCAGGAGCAGTACAGGACCGCTTTAACAATCCGTTCGTTGACCATGAGCTGATGAGCATATCCCTGAATTCAACCTCCAAGTGGCGGGCAAGGAATCTGCCGAGCCTGCTGGAGTATACAGCCATGAAGGGGAGCATACCGGCGTGTCTGGCTATGAGCTTTGCCGCGTATATCGCCTTTTATACAAACGATATCCAGGAGCTTTCCGATCAGGGGCTGGTCTGCCGCCGCGCAAAGGGAAATACTTATGTGTGCTCAGATGACCGCCGGGTACTGGAATTTTACTGGGAGCACAGGGATGACACTGCGGAAGAACTGGTCCATGCAGTGATGACGGATGAGCAGATGTGGGGTCAGGATCTCACGAAGATCGAAGATTTTGAGAAACTCACGGTCCGCAATCTGGAGAAGATCAGGAAAGAAGGGGCTCTCGCAGCCTATGCTTCCTGCCTTTGAATGATGTAACGTGGCCGAAAAGAGGGGAACTGGTTTTGCCGCAGCAGGAAATCGGCAAAACGGCAGTTCCTTTTTATTGCCTAATAAACAGGCGTATGATATAATATATAAGATTGCGGACAGCAGTAAGTACCCGAGACCACTGAAAAGCATGCCAGAAGGAATGCTGGCGTGTTTTTCAGTAGTTTCGGTGACATCTGTACGCAAAAGAAAATGTGTGACAAAAAGGAGAAAAACATGTACAAAAAGTATGAAATGGAACTCGCCGGCAGGACGCTGCGCGTCGATGTGGGAAGAGTGGCAAAGCAGGCGAACGGCGCTGTGCTCATGCACTATGGCGATACGACAGTGCTCTGTACTGCGACAGCGTCAGAGAAACCGAGAGACGGGATCGACTTCTTCCCGTTAAGCGTTGAGTACAATGAGAGACTCTATGCGGTAGGAAAGATCCCGGGAGGCTTCAATAAAAGAGAGGGGAAGGCCTCTGAGAACGCGATCCTGACGGACCGCGTCATCGACCGCCCGATGCGCCCTCTTTTTCCGAAGGATTACAGAAATGACGTGACGCTGGAAAATCTGGTCATGTCCGTGGAGCAGGACTGCAGCCCGGAGCTGACAGCGATGCTTGGCGCTTCCATCGCCACAAGTATTTCCGATATCCCGTTTGACGGACCGATCTCCACGACCCAGGTCGGCCTGGTGGACGGAGCGTTTGTCTTCAACCCGACAGCAGATCAGAGAGAGGCGTCTGACCTGGCGCTGACTGTGGCGTCCACAAAGGAGAAGGTCATCATGATCGAGGCAGGGGCGAATGAAGTACCTGAGGACAAGATGATCGAGGCGATCTTTGCGGCTCACGAGCTGAACCAGAAAGTCATCGCATTCTTCGACACCATCGTTGCAGAGTGCGGAAAGCCGAAACACAGCTACGAGAGCTGCGCGGTACCCCAGGAGCTGTTCGACGCCATCAAAGAGATCGTTCCGCCGGCAGCAATGGAGGAGGCAGTCTTCACAGATGACAAGCAGACAAGGGAAGAGAATATCCGCCAGATTACGGAAAAACTGGAAGAAGCATTTGCGGACAGAGAAGAGTGGCTGGAAGTTCTCGGAGAGGCTGTTTACCAGTATCAGAAAAAGACTGTGAGAAAGATGATCTTAAAAGACCACAAGCGCCCGGACGGACGTGCCATTGACGAGATCCGCCCGCTTGCCGCGGAAGTGGACCTGATCCCGAGAGTACACGGATCCGCCATGTTCACGAGAGGACAGACACAGATCTGTACTGTGACTACACTGGCGCCGCTGTCCGACGCTCAGAGGCTGGACGGGCTGGATGAGGCAGAGACATCGAAGAGATATATGCACCACTATAATTTCCCGTCCTACTCCGTAGGCGAGACAAAACCGTCGAGAGGTCCGGGACGCCGCGAGATCGGACACGGAGCGCTTGCTGAGAGAGCTCTTCTTCCGGTGCTTCCTGGTGAGGCAGAGTTCCCGTATGCGATCCGAACGGTATCTGAGACATTTGAGTCCAATGGGTCTACCTCCCAGGCAAGCGTATGCGCGTCTAGTATGTCCCTTATGACAGCAGGCGTGCCGATCAAAGCAGCCGTGGCCGGTATCTCCGCAGGTCTGGTGACAGGGGATACGGATGATGATTACCTGGTACTCACGGATATCCAGGGACTGGAAGACTTCTTCGGGGATATGGATTTCAAGGTTGCAGGTACGCATAAAGGCATCACAGCGATCCAGATGGATATCAAGATCCACGGACTGACAAGACCGATCATCGAGGAAGCGATCGCCGCGACGAAGAAGGCAAGGACTTATATTATCGACGAGGTCATGAACAAGGCAATCGCAGAGCCGAGGCCGGAAGTCGGACCGTACGCGCCGAAGATCATCCAGATGCAGATCGATCCGCAGAAGATCGGCGATGTAGTCGGACAGAGAGGAAAGACGATCAACGCGATCATCGATATGACCGGCGTGAAGATCGATATCGAGGATGACGGTTCTGTATCCATCTGCGGTACGGAGAAAGAAGGCATGGATAAGGCGGCCAGTCTGATCCATACGATCGTGACAGATTTTGAGGCTGGACAGGTATTCGAAGGAAAAGTCGTAAGCATCAAAGACTTCGGTGCATTCCTGGAGTTCGCTCCGGGCAAGGAAGGTCTGGTACACATCTCAAAGATCGCAAAGAAGCGAGTGGACAAGGTCGAGGATGTGCTCAAGCTGGGCGATGTAGTGAAGGCTGTATGCCTGGGCAAGGATAAGATGGGCAGGTTCAGTTTCAGCATCCGCGATGTGGCTGAGTAAAAGATGAGAAACTGTTGCCGGGACAGCGGTGACAGGAACATTCATCCTGCGGAGATCCGATCAAAGATATAGAGAGTTTAAAAGAGAGACAGCTGCACTGAGGTACGGATAAGTGCAGCTGTCTCTCTTTCAGGAAAGGAACGACATCGGATTATGGGAATTTATTCTCTATATCTGTCGAAGAGAATCTGTTATTGGGAAAGAAGTGGAGTTTGATATGGAGCAGATGACATTATTTGGAAAGAACAGGGCGATGACGCCTCTGGCGAGCAGGCTGCGCCCGGACACACTGGAAGGATTTGTGGGGCAGGAGCACCTGCTGGGACCGGGGAAAATGTTGAGGCAGCTCATTGAGCGGGATCAGATTTCGTCTATGATCTTCTGGGGCCCGCCCGGCGTGGGAAAGACCACTCTTGCCAGCATCATTGCGGGAAGGACGAAGTCAGAGTTTATCAATTTCAGCGCCGTGACCAGCGGCATCAAGGAAATCCGCGCGGTCATGGACCGGGCGGAGCAGAGCCGGAGAGTGGGCCTGCGAACCGTACTCTTTGTGGATGAGATCCACCGATTCAATAAGGCACAGCAGGACGCCTTTCTCCCGTATGTGGAGAAGGGAAGCATCATCCTGATCGGAGCGACCACGGAGAACCCGTCTTTTGAGATCAGCGCAGCGCTCTTATCCCGCTGCCGGGTGTTTGTACTGAAAGCGCTGGAGGAAAAGGACCTGGTCCGCCTGCTTGAAAATGCGCTGAAAGATCCAAAAGGATTCGGAGATCAAAATGTAACGATATCTGAGCAGGTCGCCGTGGCAGCTTATCAGGCGTGCCATTTCCTGGGCATGCCGGAATGCGACGTCCATCTGACCCACGCGGTCGTGTATCTGTCTATGGCGCCCAAATCAAACGCCCTGTACAGAGCGTGCGAGGAATGTAAGCGGGACGTCAGGGAGCGGAACGCAGAGCCAGTGCCCATGCAGATCCGGAATGCGCCCACCGGGCTGATGAAAGAGCTGGGATATGGGAAAGGCTATGAATATGCACATGACACAGAGGAAAAGCTGACGCATATGCAGTGCATGCCGGATGGGTTAAAAGACCGGACTTATTATCATCCGACTATGGAAGGGGAGGAAAAGAAAACAGCGGAACGACTTGCTGAGATCAGGCGGTTTCGAGAAGAAACGTAAGAGATTTCCACTTATAAAATCATGCCGGGATGTCCAGACTATGTATGGGACCATTTTCCGCTTTTGAGGAAAATGGAGTACAGAGAAAATGAAAAAGAGGATACTTACTGTGAAGCGACTGAGTGAATACTTATTTCTGGGAACTCTCGGCGGGGTCCTGTATTATACATTTGAAGTGATATTCCGGGGATTTTCCCACTGGTCCATGTTCCTGCTCGGCGGGCTCTGCCTTATTTTTTTCGCCCAGCAGGGGATGTGGACCGGGTGGGATGCGCCGCTCTGGAAACAGGTGGGCTGGTGTGTGATCTTTGTCACAGCGTGCGAGTTTATCACCGGGATCTTTGTAAATAAAATAATGGGCTGGGCAGTGTGGGATTACACGGACCAGCCCTTTCAGCTGATGGGGCAGATCTGCCTGCCCTTTGCCGTCATCTTTTCCGGCCTGTGCGTGCTTGGCATCTTTCTCAGCAGTTATCTCCTGCATTTTCTGTACGGGGAGAAACTGCCGCATTTCCACGTGCTGTAAAGAGCAGGAGCAGGATCGCGGCGGTCAGCACAATGGTCACGGACAGCCCGCCCTCGGCTCCGAAAGAACCGCCGTTCCAGAGTGAACGGGTCGGATCAGAGGTGGAGGAGAAAAGAGAGCAGGACATCTTAAGGCCGCTCACCTCCATACCGAATACGTTTCCCTGCATAAAATTCCATACCGTATGCATGGCTCCCGCTCCCCAGATATTGCCTGTTCTCAGGAAATACAGCGAGAATACCACACCCGCCAGCAGAAGATTGACGATCGCCAGCAGGGAGATCCCGGGGTTAAAAAGATGGAGCACAGAGAACACTGCGGAATTTAGGAAAACTGCCGCGGCCGCCGGATATCTGCGCCCCAGAGACACCATAAAATAGCCCCGGCAGAGCACTTCCTCCCCCATGCCCTGGACGACGAACCCGAGCAGGAACAGCAGGAAGAAGACAGGGGAAAAGCCGGGAGAGATCCCGTCGATGGTCATGGAACCTGTCAGGACATTGATAAGGACGACTCCACAGAAGAGAAGAAGCCCGATTCCTGCGCCTGCAAGATACTGGGTGAATGCTTTTTTGCGCACAAATCCCATGGATGCGGCGGTCCGCTTCTGGAGAAAAATACAGAAAAGAACCGTGATGAGGATCATAGCTGCATTAGAGAGCAGTGTGACGATCATAATGGGATCGGAACCCAGGAGCGAATTCATCAGCTCCTCAGCCTGCCGCAGATCTCTGCTGGCAAACTGCTCAAGAATACTGCTGTCAGCCAGGGCCGCAATTACGCCTCCCACGATCACGATGACGCTTGCCGCCACGGATGAGACTAAGTAAACGAGAAAAAATATCAGCAGTTCTATAAACCAGTTCTGCCCCTTCTGCCTGTCTGCCGCCTGCTTCATGTGAGGCGGGAATGCCGGATATTGAATCATTATTCTGTCCTCCTGATTTGTGTGATACTAACACTGTATCATGGAACACTGGAAAATTCTATGTAATTTTTTTTTTAGATTTATTTAATATTTAACGCGATGTTACTCATCCTTTACTTGCCCTGACTTTCCGTCCTTTCCGGTTGAACAGATTTCTCAAAAATGCTATAATACATCCGCAGAAATTTTTACCTGCGCACATGTATGCCAGGACTGGAGGAAAATGTGCGCGCATACAGCAAAGGAGTACAAACGTGGCAGAATTAACACCAATGATGAAGCAGTACATGGAGACGAAGGCCCAGTATCCGGACTGTATCCTCTTTTATAGATTAGGAGATTTTTACGAGATGTTCTTTGACGATGCGCTGACCGCGTCGAGGGAACTGGAGATCACGCTGACCGGCAAAAACTGCGGCCAGGAAGAGAGGGCACCCATGTGCGGTGTCCCTTATCATGCTGTGGAAGGCTACCTGAATAAGCTGGTGTCAAAAGGATATAAAGTGGCAATCTGCGAACAGGTGGAAGACCCGAAGACGGCAAAAGGGATCGTAAAGCGTGATGTGGTGCGCATTGTCACGCCGGGAACGAACCTGGATACCCAGGCGCTGGATGAGACGAGGAACAATTATATCATGTGCATTGTCTATATCGCGGACCGCTACGGAGTGTCTGTATCTGATATCACGACAGGGGATTATTTCGTGACAGAGATCCCGGACAGCGCGAAGCTCATGGATGAGATCTACCGTTTCTCCCCGTCGGAGATCATCTGCAATGAAGCCTTTTATATGAGCGGCATGGACCTGGACGGCATGAAGGAGCGGCTGGGCATCACTATCTATTCCCTGGATTCCTGGTATTTTGACGACGAGGTGTGCAGGCAGAAGCTGCTGGAGCACTTTAAGGTGTCGTCCTTTGCAGGGCTGGGGCTGGCAGATTATGACTGCGGGATCATCAGCGCGGGGGCGCTCCTGCAGTATCTTCTGGAGACGCAGAAAAACTCCCTGTCCAACCTGACGCATATCACCCCTTACGCCGCGGGAAAATACATGATGCTGGACAGCTCTACAAGGCGGAACCTGGAGCTGTGCGAGACACTGCGCGAGAAGCAGAAGAGGGGCTCTCTTCTCTGGGTGCTGGACAAGACGAAGACCGCCATGGGGGCAAGAACGCTGCGAAAATATGTGGAGCAGCCTCTGATCGATAAAAAGGAGATCGAGAAACGGCTGGATGCTGTTGCAGAGCTGAAGGACAGCGCCATCTCCCGGGAGGAGATCCGCGAGTACCTCTCCCCGGTCTATGACCTGGAGAGGCTGATCACAAGGATCGCATACGGGACCGCAAACCCGAGAGACCTGACCGCGTTCCGCAGCTCCCTTGAAATGCTCCCGCATATCCGCTATATCCTGGAAGAAATGCAGTCAGAGCTTGTGAAAAATATCCACGACGATATGGATCCCCTGGAGGATCTCTGCACACTGGTAAAAGACGCGATCCGCGAGGAACCGCCCATAGCCATGAAAGAGGGCAATATCATCCGGGACGGCTACAATGAAGAAGTAGACAAGCTCCGCCGGGCAAAGTCAGACGGCAAGGAATGGCTGGCAAAGCTGGAAAACGATGAGAAGGAAAAGACGGGGATCAAAAATCTCCGCATCAAATACAACAAAGTGTTCGGTTATTATCTGGAAGTTACCAATTCCTATAAGGACATGGTGCCGGACTACTATACGCGAAAGCAGACACTGGCCAATGCCGAGCGGTACATCACCCCGGAGTTAAAAGAGCTGGAGGATATGATCCTGGGCGCGGAGGATAAGCTCTATGCGCTGGAATATGAAATCTACAGCCAGGTCAGGGATACCATCGCCGGGGAGATCGAGCGGATCCAGAAGACTGCGAAGGCTGTAGCAGCCCTGGACGCGTTTGCCTCCCTTGCCGTTGTGTCAGAGCGGAATAATTATACCCGCCCGAAGATCAATGAGAAAGGGATCATTGATATTAAAGACGGGCGTCATCCGGTGGTGGAGCGGATGATCCCCAATGATATGTTTATCGCAAATGATACGTATCTGGATGACAAAAAACACCGGATCTCTATCATCACCGGGCCGAACATGGCCGGAAAATCCACGTATATGCGCCAGACTGCACTGATCGCTTTGATGGCGCAGATCGGTTCCTTTGTGCCGGCGAAGAGTGCAAACATCGGCCTGTCTGACCGGATCTTCACGAGGGTAGGCGCGTCGGACGACCTGGCATCCGGCCAGAGTACCTTTATGGTAGAGATGACGGAAGTGGCGAACATCTTAAGGAATGCGACCTCGAAGAGCCTTCTGATCCTGGATGAGATCGGAAGGGGGACGAGTACGTTCGACGGCCTTTCTATCGCATGGGCTGTAGTGGAATACATCAGCGACAGCCGCCTGCTTGGGGCGAAGACCCTTTTCGCGACCCATTACCATGAGCTGACCGAGCTGGAGGGCAAGATCAGCAATGTCAACAATTACTGCATCGCAGTCAAGGAAAAGGGCGATGACATCGTGTTCCTGCGCAAGATCGTAAAAGGCGGCGCGGACAAAAGCTACGGCATCCAGGTGGCAAAACTGGCAGGAGTGCCGGACCTGGTGATCGAGCGCGCGAAAGAGATTGTCGAGGAATTAAGCGATGAGGATGTGACTGCAAAGGTCAGCGAGATCGCGGTCAGGGAGCGCAGCGAAAAGAAGCGGCCAAAGGTGAAGAAATACGATGAAGTGGACATTGCGCAGATGTCGCTTTTTGATACCGTGAAGGACGGCGATGTCCTCGAGGAACTGAAGAACCTTGACGTAGGCAATATGACGCCCATCGACGCGCTGAATACGATATACAGACTTCAGAATAAGCTGAAGAACAGATGGTAAAAGAGAGGAGATTAAGATGCCCCACATTCAGGTATTGGATCAGGTGACGATCGATAAGATCGCTGCGGGCGAGGTCATCGAGCGCCCGGCTTCTATTGTAAAAGAACTGGTGGAAAATGCCATCGACGCCGGGGCGGATTCCGTGACCGTGGAGATCCGGGACGGCGGCATTGACTTTATCCGCGTGACAGACAACGGCTGCGGCATCCCCCACGATGAGGTGAGGAGCGCCTTCCTGCGCCATTCTACGAGCAAGATCCGCAGCGTGGAAGACCTGATGCACATCAGCTCCCTGGGCTTCCGCGGCGAGGCGCTCTCGAGTATCGCGGCAGTCACGCGCACAGAGTTGATTACAAAGACCGGGGACTGCGAGTTCGGGACAAGATATGTGATCGAGGGCGGAAAGGAAGTCTCTTTAGAGGAGACCGGCGCGCCTGACGGGACGACGTTCCTTGTGCATCAGCTCTTTTACAATGTGCCTGCAAGGCGGAAGTTCTTAAAGACGCCCATGACAGAAGCAGGGCATGTACAGGACCTGCTCATGCACCTGGCGCTGTCCCATCCGGAAGTAGCGTTCCTCTTTAAAAACAATAACCAGGAGAAACTCCGGACTTCGGGAAACGGAAAATTAAAAGATGTGATCTATAACATATACGGGCGTGACATCGCGTCCAATCTGCTGGACATTGATTACGAAAAGTCAGGCCTGAGGATCACGGGCTATCTTGGGAAGCCGGTCATCACAAGAGGAAACCGGAACTTTGAAAATTTCTTTGTGAACGGCAGGTATGTAAAAAGTCCCATGATCTCAAAATCTCTGGAGGATGCATACAAAGACTTTACCATGCAGCATAAATTTCCTTTTGCAGTCCTCCATTTCCTTGTGGACGGGGAGACGATCGACGTCAATGTCCATCCCACCAAGATGGAACTGCGCTTCCAGAGACAGCAGGACGTGTACAACACGGTCTTTGAGGGCGTGCACCGCAGGCTGCTGGAGCCGGAGCTGATCCAGAGGACGGAAGTGCCGGAACCGGTACAGGCGGAAGGATCCGGGAGGGATGCACAGGGAAGGACGGGACAGAAAGAGAGCCCCTTTCTGCTGCGCCCGAGAAATACGGCTGCGGATGCCTTTGTATCTGCGGATGTAAAGCCCGGAGATGCCAGGTCGGAAGCTGTACAGCCCCCGCCGCAGAAAGAGGTGCATGATGAGGATTACTTTATCCGGAAGATGCGGGAGAGGGTCACTGCCTACCATGAGCGGATGTCTTCCGCGGAAGTGGCTGACCGCAGCGCAATCTACCGCCCGGAAACACAGGCGGACAGGATCCGGGAGACGGTAAGATACGGTGGGGAAAAAGTCCGGACACCAGGAAACATTCAGGAGCCGGAGAAGGCGGAAACAATGCGGGAGGAAGCAGGCCAGGCGGCTCTGAAGCCAGAGGGAAAACCAGCTTCCAAAGGGGACGCTCCGTCCGAGGCTCCTCAGAAACCGCAGCAGCTTGATCTTTTTGAGGAGAATTTCCTGAAGCGGGATGTCCGCGCGGAATACAGGCTGATCGGACAGGTGTTTGACACCTACTGGCTCGTGCAGTTTCAGGACAGTCTGTACATTATAGACCAGCATGCAGCCCATGAGAGGGTGCTGTATGAGCGTACGCTGAAGGGGATGAAGACAAGAGAGTTTACTTCCCAGTATTTAAGCCCGCCGATCATACTGACGCTTTCTATGCAGGAAGCGAGGCTTCTGGAGGAACATATAGACCGGTTCACCCGGATCGGCTTTGAGATCGAGCCCTTTGGCTCCGAAGAGTATGCAGTGCGCGCAGTGCCGGACAATCTGTTCGGCATTGCGAAAAAAGAACTGCTGATGGAGATGATCGATGACCTGGGGGACGGGCTGAATACGTCTATGACTCCGGACCTGATCGACGAGAAAGTAGCGTCCATGTCCTGCAAAGCCGCTGTGAAAGGAAACAACAGACTCTCCGCCCAGGAGGTTGACGCTCTGATCGGGGAGCTCCTCACCCTGGATAATCCGTACCACTGCCCCCACGGAAGGCCGACCATCATCGCCATGACGAAAAGAGAGCTGGAAAAGAAATTTAAGAGGATCGTATAATGAAAAGACCACTGATTATACTTGCGGGACCTACTGCGGTGGGGAAGACTGCTATTTCCATTCGTCTGGCAAAAGCCATTGGCGCGGAGATCATCTCCGCGGATTCCATGCAGGTGTACCGCCATATGGACATCGGCTCGGCAAAGATCCGGCGGGAAGAGATGGAAGGAGTGCCCCACTATCTGATCGATGTGCTGGAACCGGAGGAAGAGTTTAACGTGGTCCGTTTCCAGCAGATGGCGAAAGCGGCTGCGGAGGAAATCTGTGCAAAAGGGAAGATCCCCCTTGTTGCAGGGGGGACCGGATTTTATATCCAGGCGCTCCTCTATGACATTGATTTTACGGAGAATGACGGAGATACATCATACCGCCGCTCTCTGGAAAAGGCCGCGGAAGAAAAGGGCGGGGAATATCTCCACGCCATGCTGAGGGAAGCGGATCCAAAAGCAGCGGAAGAAATCCACCCCCACAATATCAAACGTATGATCCGCGCCCTGGAATTCCATCATCAGACCGGCGGGAAAATCTCCGAACATAATGAGGCGGAGCGGGAAAAGCGCTCGCCTTATGATTACGCTTACTTTGTCCTGACGGACGACAGGAGCCGGCTGTATGAGCGGATCGACAGGAGAGTGGACAAGATGATGGAAGAAGGTCTTCTCGACGAAGTGCGGTATCTGAAGGAGCGCGGAGTGAAGAGAGAGTCCACTGCCATGCAGGGGCTTGGCTACAAGGAACTTTACGCTTATCTTGACGGGGAATGCACGCTGGAGGAGGCGGTGCGCATCATCAAAAGAGACACCCGGCATTTCGCAAAGCGGCAGCTCACCTGGTTTAAGCGGGAGCGGGACATCATCTGGGCGGACAAGTCTGTCATCGGGCAGTCCGACGACGACGTCGTGGATTTTATGAGAAAAGAACTGAAGAACAGAGGAATCGTAAAATGAAAGAGACAGGATCACAATTTATCTACGAGAAGCTGGGGATTTCCGAAGAAGTCTGGAAGTACGGGCAGAAGACAGAAGAAGTCCTGAAGGAGCGCTTCCGTGAATTTGACGAGACAGCAGAATACAACCAGCTCAAGGTCCTCCATGCAATGCAGGAGAACCGGGTGAGCGAAGGCTGCTTTCACTATGCCAGCGGATATGGGTACAATGACCAGGGAAGGGATACGCTGGAACAGGTCTATGCTTCAGCCTTCCACACAGAATCAGCCCTTGTCCGCCCGCAGATCACCTGCGGCACACACGCGCTGGCTCTTGCCCTTGCGGCAAATCTGCGTCCCGGGGACGAGCTCCTCTCCCCGGTGGGAAAACCGTATGATACTTTGGAGGAAGTGATCGGCATCCGGCCGTCCAAAGGTTCCCTTGCCGAGTACGGGATCACTTACCGGCAGGTAGAGCTTCTGGAAGACGGATATTTCGATTATCCTACGATCGAGGCAGCGTTCAATGAGAAGACAAAGCTTGTGACCATCCAGCGCTCCAAGGGATATCAGACCCGTCCCAGCTATTCCGTAGAAAAGATCGGGGAATTGATCGCATTTATCAAGAAGAGACGCCCGGATGTGATCTGTATGGTAGATAACTGCTATGGAGAGTTTGTGGAACGGATCGAGCCCAGCGATGTGGGAGCGGATATGATCGTAGGCTCCCTTATCAAAAACCCGGGCGGCGGCCTTGCCCCGATCGGCGGTTACATCGCGGGAAAAGAAGAGCTGATCGAGAACTGCGCGTACCGGCTTACTTCCCCCGGACTCGGCAAAGAGGTGGGGGCCTCCCTGGGGGTGATGCAGTCCTTTTACCAGGGATTTTTCCTGGCGCCGACCGTGGTGTGCGGCGCGCTCAAAGGCGCGGTGTTCGCGGCGAATATCTATGAGAAGCTGGGGTATCCGGTGGCGCCGGACGGAAGAGAATCCCGCCATGATATCATCCAGGCAGTGACACTGGGATCACCGGAGGGCGTGATCTCTTTCTGTAAGGGAATCCAGGCGGCGGCCCCCGTGGACAGCTATGTGTCCCCTGAGCCGTGGGCAATGCCCGGCTATGACAGCGATGTGATCATGGCAGCCGGAGCCTTTGTCCAGGGGTCATCCATCGAGCTGTCCGCGGACGGACCGATCAAACCGCCGTATGCTGTGTATTTCCAGGGCGGGCTTACATGGACGCATGCGAAGCTGGGGATACTGAAGTCCCTGCAGAGCATGATCGACGCAGGAGTGGTTCCGATGGACAGGATCCGGGAGCTTTTATGACCCTTTACATTGCATGGAGAAAGAATAACGGGGAAGAACCAACGGGAACAGAAGGAGGAGAAGAGCAGTGAAGACAGTTGCAGTAATCGGCGGGGGCGCGTCAGGGATGATGGCCGCTGTGACAGCGGCATCAGAAGGAGCCCGCGTTTTCATCCTGGAACATAAGGACAGGGTCGGCAAAAAGCTTCTGTCCACGGGGAACGGAAGGTGTAATTTTACAAATACACACCAGGAACCGCTGTGCTATCGCTCGGAAGACCCTTCATTCCCGTGGGAAATCATCGAAAAATTTGACGCTCAGAAAGCAATCTCTTTTTTCCTTCAGCTTGGGATCTATTCAAAAAACCGGAACGGATATCTCTATCCCAATTCCGACCAGGCCTCCGCAGTGCTTGACGCGTTTCGGATGGAACTGGAGCGTCTGCATGTGGAGATTCGGACAGGTGCTGATATCCGGGAAATTCTTCCAGGGAAAAAGGGCTTTATGATCCGCACAGATCACGAAAATATCCGTGCGGACCGGGTGATCCTCTGTACCGGATCCAGGGCGGCGCCTGCAACCGGGTCCGACGGGTCAGGCTATGACCTTGCCAAACGATTGGGACACAGGCTGATCCCGGTACTTCCCGCACTGGTCCAGCTCCGGTGTGAAGGGAGTTTCTTTAAAGCGGTCGCAGGCGTACGGGCAAACGGCAGAGTCTCTGTCTGTTCTGAGGGAGAGTGTATCGCGACGGATACAGGCGAGATCCAGCTCACGGATTACGGGATCTCAGGGATCCCTGTGTTCCAGGTGAGCCGGTATGCCGCAAAGCTCCTGTACGAGAAAAAAGAAGTGAAGGCTGTCCTGGACTTTATGCCTGATTTCACAGAAGAGCAGACCAGGGCATTCCTGAGCGCCAGGGCAAAGACGCGTACTGAGAAATCCGCGGATATGTTCCTGATTGGACTTTTCCACAAGAAACTGTCCGACCTGTGGATCAAACTTGCCCGTATCCCGCGAGAGCGGAAGGCAGGAACTTTGACAGAGGATGAGATCAGCAGGCTTGTACAACTGATCAAACGCTTCGAAGTCCCTGTAAAGGCGACGAACTCCTATGAGCAGGCGCAGGTGTGCTGCGGCGGGATCGATACCGCAGAAGTGGACCCTGAGACACTGGAATCCAGATATGTGTCCGGCCTGTATTTTGCGGGAGAGATCCTGGACGTGGACGGGATGTGCGGGGGATATAACCTGCAGTGGGCGTGGGCCAGCGGGCATGTGGCCGGGAAAGCGGCAGCCCGGAAATGCGAAAGATAAAAGATAAAATTTTAAGGAACAGGAGGCATGAAAATGATCCGCATCGCCGAAGAGAGTGATTCAGGAGAATTACTTGATATATACGCTTATTATGTGGAGAGGACTGCCATTACATTTGAATACGAAGTTCCTTCAATAAAAGAATTCAGGGGGCGCATTCAGAAAATTTCGAGAAGGTATCCTTATCTTGTATCTGAAAGAGACGGCAGGATCGCAGGATACGCATATGCAGGTCCGCTTAAGGAGCGGAGAGCTTATGACTGGTCAGTGGAGACAACGATCTACATAGCAGAAGATGTCAGAGGACAGGGGATCGGAAGAGAACTTTATACGGCGCTGGAGTATGCTCTGACGCTTCAGAATGTGATCAATCTGAATGCCTGTGTCGCGTACCCTGACCCGGAAGATGAATATCTGACAAGAAACAGTGTGCAGTTCCATGAACATATGGGTTATCACGCGGCAGGAAGATTCCACAAATGCGGATATAAATTCGGGCGCTGGTATGATATAGTATGGCTTGAGAAATGCATTTCTTCCCATCCGGACAGACCGTTGGAGACCAGGTGTTTTGACGAGATCAAAAGGGAGTTTGCAGAAAGATATGGGAAGGGCTGACTGGAAACTTCAGCCGGAAAAATTTATGGAGAGAAGTATAAAAATATGCCAAAAATAAAAAAACAGCACCCGGACGGCAAAAATTACTGCCGTTTGGGTGCTGTTTTCCTCTGTTCTATTCAGACTGATACCATCCCCACATATAGAGGATTGGGAGGATCAGATTGAACACATAGGTGAACATAAACCCGACTGTGACTGTAGATATGGCGATGTTTGCCAGAATGCTGATACAGTAGATAACGCCAATGATCAGGACAGATTTTTTAGAGCGGTACATCACGCCCATGATCCCGGCTGCAAGCTGGATCACTGTCAGGAGTAATGAAAATACGAAGTCGCCTGCTGACAGCGGGGCGGCCCCATAGGCTTCGAGATAAGGCTCCAGCATGCCGGACATGGCGATCAGCGCAAGTGTGCTCAGGAGAACAAGCGCACTGAACACGATGATGATAATGGATACAACGTTTAAAAGTCTGCTTTTTCTTTTCATTATGATTCCTCCTCATAAATTAAATGATAATATTGGTTCAGCCGCAGTCGGCTGAAATCTATAAGCATCAGCGCGTTTATATGCGCCGCAGTGCTTCGATCGGACTCAGGCGCGCGGCTTTCCGCGCGGGATAAATGCCGAAGATGATCCCCACTCCACAGGAGAAGAGCGTCGCGATGATCACTGCGGGGAGTGAGAGAGAAGCGTGGATCCCTCCGATCTCAAGCACGCTGATCAGTGCCGTGAGACCTCCGCCGAACAGGATCCCTATGACGCCGCCCATGCCGGAGATAATAGCGGACTCACAGAGAAACTGGGCGATAATGGATCCGGTCCTGGCTCCCAGTGCTTTGCGGATGCCGATCTCCCGGGTCCGCTCTGTCACGGAGACGAGCATGATGTTCATGACTCCAATGCCGCCCACAACGAGGGAGATGGCTGCCACGAGCGCCACAAAGGCTGTCACCCCGTCCATGACTGCGCCCAGCATATCTGACAGGTTCATCGGTTTCTGCTGCATGAAAGGATTGTCGCCCAGATCCTGATGCCGGGAGTTTAAAAGCTTGACGGCGGAAGATGCCACGCGGCCCGCTGACTCTGTATCCCGGGCGGTGATCGATACCGAAGAAAACCCTTCAATGGGAGTCCCGAAAGACTCAGCCAGCGTGTAAGGGACTTCAATGGAGATCGTCTCGCCCAGGCCCATTGCCTGATACGTCTGTTCCACTTCCAGCATATCATCGGATGTCTCCCGGATTCCAGCGATCATGACCTCTTTGATGCCGCTGTCAATGGCAAGTTCAAAGCTCATACCCACGACATTCGTATTCCCGAACAGATAGAGAGCAGTCAGCTCGTCAATGACACAGACCGGGTTTCCGCCGGCCAGATCCATGTCTGTGAAATAAGAGCCTTTTACGAGAGGTGATGTATACTGGGCGTGCTCATAATCCGAAGTGGTCATTGTCACATAGGCGTCAAAAGTCCCTTTGCGGGTCGTGCATTTTCCCGCGTACATGGAAGATACAGTTATGCTCTCGATCGAATCCCCCATAGCTGTTTCCAGATAAGCGATGTCATCCCCTGTAATAATCTGTGTGTCAGTTACTTCCTCTGTGTTTGCCTGAACAGTCACGGTGTTTGTCTGTTCGTTCGCTGCGTCTACCACATCGTTTTTCAGACCATTTCCAATAGAAACGATGGTCACAACAGAAGAAATGCCGATGATGATCCCAAGCATAGTCAGGAAGGAACGGCCCTTATTGGAGCGGATATTATCCAGCGCCATTTTGATATATTCAAGAAATTGTCCCATTTATCTTTCCTCCCGGCAGTTTATTCTGCCGACGCTTCCTTTGCGACAGCCTTCATGCCCGGCCTGATATCCGCGTTGAAATCATTGATGACCATGTCTCCCGCATCAAGTCCTTCTCTGATCTCTGTCTCCGTGGACGAGGAAATCCCGAGGGTGACCGGTTTTTCCTTTACGATACCGTTTTCGATCACATAGACGAAGTCTCCGTCAGTTGATGCGTTGACTGCCTCTGTGGGGATGACGACCACATTTTTTGCCTCGGCAACTGTCATTCTGATCTTTGCGGAAGCGCCGATGCAGATGTTTTCATCCGGGTCCTCAATGTGGATACGGGCGCCGATGACAGGAACTCCCTTTGCGTTGGGGACAGCGATCTTGTCAACTTCGTCAAGCGTTCCTCTGTATGTATGGTCTGCAAGCGTTACTGTTACCTCGCAGCCGGGCTTCATCTTATCATAATCATCAGGGGAAACCTCGATTTTCACACGGACGCTGTCTGTGCCAGCGATGGTGAAGAGAGCGGCTCCCTGTGCCGCGCTGTTTGACTGAAGGATGTCAACCGATGCAATGACGCCATTCATATCTGCCTTCATGCCTTCCTTTCCTTTTGCCAGAAGTTCCTCCGGGGTCAGGGCGGCAAGCTCCGCCAGATTATCGCTGATATCCAGGTTATGGAGTTCGGCGGAAGTCATCCCTGTCTCCGGGACCGCGGCCCCGGCAGACTGGTATGCTGCCTGCCATTCGGCATATTTTGCCTCATACTGAGCCAGGAGATCAGCATACCCCGCGTCATCTGCCGGGGGAACGCCGAGCGCGTCCAGGGAATCCTGCGCCTGGGCGAGGAGTGCTTCTGTATCAGACTTTGACTGTAATGCGGAGTTATAATCTTCTGTATCTTTTATGATCTGTTCCTGGACCGGATCCGGATTTTCTGCCGCAAGCGCCTCATTGATCTCCACCTGCCGTCCGGTATAACCTCTCTCGTAAGATGAGATCACTGCCTCTGCTGAGGCAATAGCTTCATTATAGGATGTGATCTGCGCCTGGAGAGCCTGGACCTTCGGGGCGTTCTGGGCGGCCTGCTGTGCCGACGCCTGCTGATTTGCCTGGTACCGGGCATATGCGGAATCGACCTGTGATACGAGAGCGTTCACTTCGGCTGCAAGTGCGTTCGCCTGTGCCGCTGCCTGCGCGGACGCTGCGTTTGCCGCGTCAATGGTCCTGGCGTTCTGAGCCCTTGCGGCGATGGAATTATTGAGGCTGGACTGGAGTGTCAACTGCGCCTGCTGGTTATTCCGCTCCAGATCCGTTGTGTCAAACGTCACGAGCAGCTCCCCCGCTTTCACTGTCTGGCCGACGACTGCCCTGCATTCTTTGATGGGAGCTGTAACAGGAGAGTAGTAGGTCTTTGTATTCTCGCTCTCGACCGTGCCGGTGGAATTGTATATTTCCTCTACTGTACCTTTCTCAGCTTTTACCACATTGAGAGGAGTCCCCACAGAGTCCTCCGTCTTTCCTCCGGCAAAA
The DNA here is from genome assembly GCA_944376695.1 of uncultured Mediterraneibacter sp. Taxonomy (GTDB): domain Bacteria; phylum Bacillota; class Clostridia; order Lachnospirales; family Lachnospiraceae; genus Mediterraneibacter. The sequence goes on from CALWDM010000001.1 coordinate 67,546, forward strand.
AGAGAAAGGAACCATGCCAGGAGGAAGACGGCCGCCAGGACAGGGAAGATAAACCATGCAGGAAGTTTTTTCTTATTTTTTGCGGATACTGTGCCGGATGTACTGCCGGCGTCCTCTGCATTCAGGAAATCATGTTCCGCTGGCGTACCCTCTTTTTGATGTGTATTTTTCTTATTGGAAAACATGTCAGGAATCCTCCCTTTTTTCTTCATTATTTTCTAAAACAGATAAACCTTCATTCAGATAATCCGCCTCCACGCGGCCGTCCAGAATCCTTATGACACGGTCCGCCTGCCGGGCGATGTCGTCGTCATGCGTGATCACGATCACCGTGCGTCCGCTTTTGTGGAGCTCTTTTAAAATATTCATGATATCCGCAGTGGAGCGGCTGTCCAGATTTCCTGTGGGCTCGTCAGCGAGAATGACAGGCGGCTGCGCCGCGATCGCTCTTGCCACGGCGACTCTCTGCTGCTGTCCGCCGGAGAGTTCGCCGGGCTTATGGCGGAGCCGCTTCCCCAGACCGACCCGTTCCAGCGCCTGGACTGCGGTCCGTCTCCGCCTCTGCCTGCCCATCCCCCGGTAGATAAGGGGGAGCTCCACATTGCCGACTGCATCCAGGCTGGGGATCAGGTTAAATCCCTGGAAGATAAACCCGATCTTCTGATTGCGGATATCTGACAGCTCATTATCCGACAGGCGGGAAACGTCTCTTCCGTCCAGATAATAGTGACCGGACGTGGGGGCATCCAGGCAGCCAAGCATGTTCATAAGCGTGGACTTCCCGGAGCCGGAATGTCCGACGATCGCCGCGAATTCGCCCCGCCGGATCTCAAGAGAGACTCCGTCCAGGGCGCGCACCTCGTTTTCGCCAGGGTTATAGATCTTATGTATATCCTCGACTCTGATCAGTGGTTCCATAAAGTGTCTCCTATCATAAATCAATATATTGTATTAATTGAGTAATACATTAATACGAAGAAAACAAAAAGTCAAGCCTTATTGATTTTCTGTATTGTTTTTTATTGACCAAATCAGAAGATAGCAGTAAGATATGCAATGCAGAAAAGTTGCATGAACAGAATTTATTTAAGTTGACGATAAAAAAGCATTTAAAGGAGGGATCGTGTGCTCAGGATCGTACAGTTAAAGCTCCCTGTGGGACATACAGAGGAGCAGCTTAAGAAAAAGCTGCTTAAGACCACACATATGAGAGAGAATGAACTTCAATCATACAGGATAAGAAAACGCTCGCTTGACGCAAGGAAAAAACCGGAATTGTATTACGTTTATACTGTTGATTTTTCCGCGGTCAGTGAGGAACGCATTCTCCGGAATCTGAAAGGTAAGGTACAGAAGACGGAAGGAAAGACCTGCCGCGTGCCGGAACATGGATCCGATCTTCTTTCCGGCAGAGCGGCTGTGATCGGGAGCGGACCGGCAGGGCTGTTCTGTGCGTACCTGCTCGCCAGAGAAGGATATCATCCTCTCGTGATCGAGCGCGGCGCCCCGGTAAATGAGCGAAAGGAAGACGTTCGGAAATTCTGGGAGACCGGAAGATTGAATACAGGATCCAATGTCCAGTTCGGCGAGGGCGGAGCAGGGACATTTTCAGATGGAAAACTGAATACATCAGTAAAAGATCCGACAGGAAGAAATCAGTTTGTGCTGGATACGCTGGTGAAGTTTGGGGCGCCTGAGGACATTCTGTGGGAACAGAAGCCGCACATCGGGACCGACATTCTGATTCGTGTGGTAGAAGCGATGAGAAACGAAATTATACATCTTGGGGGCGAATTTCGATTTTACAGCCAGGTGACGGATATTCAGCCCGAAAAAAAATGTATTATAATAAATAATACTGAGACAATAAAAACAGGGGCGGCTGTGCTGGCGGTGGGACACAGCGCGAGGGATACCTTTCAGATGCTGTATGACAGGGGAGTATGCATGGAAGCAAAATCATTTGCAGTGGGCGTCCGTGCAGAACATCCCCAGCAGATGATCGATGAATCTGCATATGGAAGGACACGGCGCGGCAGTCTCCCCGCAGCTTCCTATAAGCTGACGGAAAACCTGGAAAACGGCAGAGGAGTTTATACGTTCTGCATGTGTCCCGGAGGGTATGTCGTCAATGCCTCTTCGGAAGAGGGGCTTCTGGCAGTGAATGGGATGAGCTATCACGGACGCGCAGGTAAGAATGCCAACAGTGCAGTCATTGTCACAGTGACAAAAGAAGATTATGGCTCAGACCATCCGCTGGCAGGAGTGGAGTTCCAGCGTATGCTTGAAAAACGGGCGTGGGAAGAGGGAGAAGGCAGGATACCGGTGCAGAGATTTGCGGATTTCTGCTCAGGAAAGAAAAGCAGCGGCTTTGGCTGCATTACCCCGGAAATGAAAGGAGCCTTCGCATTCGGGAATGTGAGAAACATCTTTCCGCGTGAGCTGGCAGCGTCCCTGGAATCCGGCATCCGCGGCATGGACAGAAAGATTCATGGCTTTGCCGGTGATGATGTTCTCCTGTCTGGAGTCGAAAGCAGGACCTCATCACCGGTGCGTATCCTGAGGGGCGATGATTTTACGGCGTCAGTACCGTGGCTTTACCCGTGCGGCGAGGGCGCGGGGTATGCCGGCGGCATTACTTCAGCGGCAATGGACGGATTAAAAGTGGCAGAGGCGGTGATAAAGAAATTTGCGGCGGTATGATCCATATATTTCCATCTGCTCATGCGGCAGCTCAAATGTGCTGCTTTGCAGCTTCTTTTCGCTGTACGGCGTATAGAAATTTTACACAGTTCAGACGCGCCAATCGCAAAACCGCACCTTCGGCGCTTATCGTGGCTGCGCCACCGTTTTGCTCATGTACAGGCGCTCACTCCATACATTCGCTCACTCGCAAAATCATGCAGGCATGATTTTCGCTCCTGTTCGATGCATGGCTGAACTGTTATTCACAGAATTTTAATGACTGACGCCTATACACGTTTTTTAAATTGTGCTAAAATAAATCGTTGTATTGTATCATCGCGCTGATTACAGGATCAGGATATGGAAAAAAGCAATACGATCAAAGATATGTATCAGGAAGACCGTCCCTATGAAAAATGCGAGCGTTTTGGAGCGCAAAATCTTACGGATGCGGAGCTTCTTGCGGTTCTGCTCAGGACCGGGACGCGTGGAGAGAATTCTCTTCAGCTCGCGCACAGGCTTCTCCAGGCTGACTGTTCAGGAAGAGGGATCCTGAATATCCACCGCTGGACATTTGACCGGCTCATGCGCGTCAAAGGCATTGGAAGGGTAAAGGCGGTCCAGATTCTCTGTCTGTCAGAGCTGGCAAAACGGATGGCAAAATCTGCCGCCATGGACAGGCTGGATTTTTCGGATCCGAAGACAGTTGCCCGGTACTATATGGAAGAGATGCGTCATAAGGAGAAGGAAGTGATAAAGCTTCTCCTTTTGAATACGAAGGCAAAGCTGATCGGGGAATGTGTGATATCCATTGGAACGGTCGATGCGGCTCTGGTGTCTCCGAGAGATCTTTTTATAGAGGCGCTCCAGCGGAACGCCTCAGCGATCATCCTTCTCCACAACCATCCCAGCGGCGATCCTTCGCCAAGCAGGGAGGACGAGCGGATCACCAGGAGGATTTACGAGGCGGGGGCTCTGCTGGGGATATTGCTGCTTGATCATATCATTATAGGGGATAATTGTTTTATCAGCCTGAAAGAGCAGGGGCTTTTTCGGTAGATTTTGTACAGGGGAGTCATTTATAAGGGGAGACAGAGATGCTGGGGAATGTATTTGGGCTTGATCTCGGGACATATGAGATCAGGATATTTGACAAAAAGAAAGATCGTATTTGGAGGGAAAAAGACGCCATAGCAATGAAGAACAGACGTTATGTCTATGCGGTGGGAAATGAGGCGTATGGAATGTTTGAGAAAGCGCCTGACGATATTCGGGTCATCTTTCCCATGAAAAATGGCGTTATCGCCCATTTTGACGATATGCAGTATCTTCTCGGCGCTCTTCTGGAGAGCGAGCGGCGTTTCGGACGGGGCGACGAGTATTTGGTAGCTGTACCGACAGATGTGACGGAAGTTGAGAAAAAAGCATTCTATGATCTGGTCTGTCATTCGGAAGCCCGGGCAAAATCAGTCAGGATCGTGGAGCGGGGACTGGCGGACGCCCTGGGATTTGGCATTGATGTGATCACTGAAAAAGGGATCTTTGTAGCTAATTTTGGCGGAGGTACGACAGAACTTTCCGTTCTCTCCGAGGGCGGTATGGTTTTGAACAGGCTGCTTAAGATTGGCGGCGAGGATTTTGACTCCGCGATCGCGGCTCTGGTCCGGAGAAATCAGGACTTCCTTATAGGACGGCTGACAGCAGAGCGTCTGAGGCGGGAATTCGGTGTGTTCGACCAGAGCACGGACAGCGCGATCACTGTATCCGGCAGAGATCTGATCACAGGCGTGCCTGCACAGATGAAAGTATCCATCAGCCTTGTCCGCGCGGCTATGAAAGAACTGCTGGAGGAATGCGTCCGGGCGATCAGGGCGATGATCGACAGGACGCCGCCCAATGTAAGAAGCGGTATCAGAGAAAAGGGAATCTGTCTGACCGGAGGAATGGCGAATCTCCGGGGACTTTCTACATACCTGAGAGAAAGCACCGGCCTTCCCGTGATGACAATGGAGGAACCGGAACTGTGCGCGGTCAGGGGACTCCGTCAGATACTTTTGGACCGCGCGTATTATGACAGACTCACATACTCCATGATGGACGAAGATTACAGGTGGTTAAGATGAAGAAAAAGAATCATACATCGTATATAAACCGATATATTCTGCTTGGCCTGACCGCATTCTGTGTACTCATGATGCTGCTGTCATCATTTTCAGACAAAGTCGGAGGTCCGTTTAAAGCTTTTGCAAATGTTACCGTCATTCCCCTCCAGCAGGGAATCAATCAGATCGGCGGCTGGATGGGCGATATGAAGGATAATTTCTCAACTCTGAAACAGCTTCAGGCTGAGAATGAAGACCTGCGGGAACAGATAAACGCCCTGACCACAGAGAATAATTATCTCCAGGAGGAACGCTATGAGTATGAGAGGCTTCAGGAACTTTACAGGCTGGATCAGAATTACGCGGACTATGAAAAAACAGCAGCGCATGTCATTGGAAGAGATGCCGGGAACTGGTTCAGCACTTTTACGGTTGATAAAGGAAGCAATGACGGGATAGCTCCGGATATGAACGTTCTCGCGGGAAGCGGTCTGGCAGGTATCGTCACGGAAGTGGGACCAACATGGGCAAAGGTCCGTTCCATTATTGATGATGCGAACAATGTGAGCGGCATGGTTCTGTCCACGTCCGATACCTGTATTGTAAGCGGCGACCTTTCGCTCATGAATACAGGGCAAATAGCATTTGACCAGATGGAAAACAACGACAATACGGTTTCGGTCGGGGATCAGATCGTTACATCGTATATCAGCGACAAATATCTGCAGGGCATCCTTATCGGTTCTGTGAGCGAGATCAATGTTGATTCCAATAATCTGACCCGGTCAGGTTATATTACCCCTGCGGCAGATTTCCGGAATATCCAGGAAGTCCTGATAATTACGACGACAAAAGCAGAACTCACAGGGGAGGAGCAGGCAGAGTAGAGGAGAGAGAGGTATGAAAATAATAAGGGTCAGGCGAATTGTCGTCACAGCAGCCGTCATATTTATTGCGTATGTTTTGCAGTGCGCTGTTTTTCCGGCGCTTGCGGTAGCAAATATCAAACCGAATCTGATGCTGATCATCACAGCTTCCTTTGGGTTTATGCGAGGACCGAGAGAGGGTATGTTTGTGGGATTCTCATCAGGTCTTCTCATTGATATCCAGTATGGAAATATGATCGGGCTTTATGCACTGATCTATCTTCTCTCGGGATTCGCCAGCGGCATCTTCAAACAGATGTTTTTTGATGAAGATATTAAACTCCCTATCCTGCTGATCGCAGTCAGCGATCTGATATACGGGACCGTCATTTATTTTCTGATGTTCCTTCTCAGGAGCGATTTCGATTTTCTTTATTATCTGAACAGGATCATCATTCCGGAGGCAATCTACACCGTCGCGGTCACCCTTGTAGTGTATCCGCTGCTTTTATTTATCAACCACAAACTGGAAGCAGAAGAAAAAAGGAGTGCAAGTAAATTTGTTTAGAGAAATCATTGACCGGATAAAAGAGGCGTTCGACTATATCCTCCAGTCCAGGCTGGTAGTTCTGATCGTTGTATTCTGTCTCACCTCCTCAGTGCTGGTGGGACGGCTTTTCTATCTCCAGATCGTAAAAGGAGAGGACTATCTTGAAAATTATGAGCTTCAGATCAGAAGGACGAAAGATATTCCGGCTACAAGAGGAAATATCTTTGACCGGAACGGCGAGCTCATCGCCTACAATGAACTTGCTTATTCTGTCACTATTGAGGACACGATCCCAATGGACACAGAAACCGATGAAAAGAATGAAATTTTAAATGAAATTCTGGACAAGGTTCTGTCTATTGTCGAGACAAACGGAGACTCTGTCATCGACAGTTTTGGTATTATCCTTGACTCGGCCGGAGAATATCAGTTCGCTGAGACGAACGAGACGCTGAGACTGCGTTTTGTCGCGGATGTTTACGGAGAACCGTATGTAGAGGATCTGACAGAGGAGAAAAAGGAGCAGTCTGCCGGAGAGATCATGCATTATCTCTGCTCAAACCGATATGGGCTGGATGACACAAATAATGACCCGGCATATATTTTGAAAATGGTGAACATGCGTTATGCCATGGGGCTGAACAGCTACCAGCAGTATCTTGCCACTACGCTTGCATCAGACGTCAGCAAAGAGACTGCGGCTGCGATCATGGAGAACCAGGGTTCGCTGACGGGAGTGGACATCACAGAAGATTCCCTGAGAATCTATCCGGATGGAGAATACTTTGCTTCCATTATTGGATACACAGGAAAGATTTCCCAGGAAGAATACGATGCTCTTGACGCGGATGAGAAAAAGCGATACTCACTGTCTGACATCGTAGGAAAATCGGGGCTTGAGCAGACATTTGACAGTGTGCTCAAAGGTGAGAAAGGGAAACAGACCTTTTATGTAGATAATCTCGGAAAGGTCACTGATATCGTCAGCACAACAGAGCCAAAAGCAGGGAACGACGTGTATCTTACGATTGACAAAAATCTCCAGATCACAGCTTACAGACTCCTGGAGGAAAAGCTGGCCGGCATTGTCCTGAGCAAGCTTGCAAATGTCCTGGATTACGACCCTTCCGTCGCCTCCGATACAAAGGAAATTATTATCCCCGTCGGAGATGCGTACAATGCGTTTATCGCTAACGGGATCATCGATCTGGATCATTTCGGCAGCCAGGGCGCGGGGGCTGCCGAACAGGCAGTGTACGCGGCATTTACGTCGAAAAAGGAAGCTGTACTCAGCGAACTCTCATCACAGCTTGCCAATCCTCAGGCACCGGCTTACAGAGAACTGTCAGACGAGATGCAGGCGTATATGGACTATATCTGCGACACAGTTCTTAAGGAATATACAGGTCTTCTTTTATCAGATGAGATAGACTCCCGGGATGAAACCCAGATCGCATGGGCAAAGGATGAGACGATCAGTCTCCGCACATATTTGAATTATGCGATTTCTCAAAACTGGGTGGATACGACAAAACTCGGTGACAGTGTCTATTCCAGTTCAGAGGAGATTTATCAGGAACTTGTCGCCTTCCTGGAGGAATATTTGAAAGAGGACAGCGAATTCGACAAACTTCTCTATAAATATCTTATAAAATCAGGTGGTATCACAGGAGCTCAGATCTGTGCCATCACATACGAGCAGGGAGTCCTTCCGATGGATGAAAATGCATATTATGGTCTTCTGAACGGGACGTCAGATGCATACGGGTGGCTTTATAACAAGATCGAGACACTGGAGATCACTCCGGGACAGCTGGCGCTCGAGCCGTGTTCAGGCGGTATCGTCGTGACAGACCCTGATTCCGGAGATGTACTGGCCTGTGTTTCTTATCCGGGCTATGATAATAACCGGCTTGCGAATACAATGGATTCTGCATATTACAATAAGTTGAATACAGGACTGGCGAGAATCTTTTACAACAGGGCCACACAGGAGCTGACAGCGCCCGGTTCCACATATAAGATGGTTTCTGCAGCAGCAGGACTTGAAGAGGGAGTGATCGATACCGGGACCGCGATCTACTGCAACGGGGTTTTTGATACTGTCACCCCGAGTCCTACATGCTGGATTTACCCGAACGGAGGACATGGCTCACTGAATGTTGTGCAGGCAATACAGCATTCCTGTAACATTTTCTTTTATGAGGTCGGCTATGATTTAAGCCTTAATGCCGATGGAGATTACGACAGTGATCTCGGCACGGACAAGCTGGCTAAATATGCAGAAATGTTCGGGCTGAGCGAGACCTCCGGTCTGGAAATCCCGGAGGCGGAACCGCATATCTCGGACGAATATTCGATCCAGTCGGCTATTGGTCAGGGGAACAATAACTATACAGTCAGCCAGCTCAACCGTTATGTGACCGCGGTCGCGAATAACGGAACCGTTTATGATCTGACGCTTATTGATAAGACAACTGATGCCAATGGAAAGCTGATCAAGGATTATGAGGCGGAAGTGGACCATACGATCGATGGGCTCAGCCAGACTACATGGGATTCCATTCATACCGGTATGGAGCAGGTAGTGGCAAGCACAGCGTCATTTAACGGAATTGATTTTACAATGGCAGGGAAGACCGGTACAGCGCAGCACAATGAGCTGCACGCGGACCATGTCCTTTTTGTGGGATATGCGCCGGCTGAATCTCCTCAGATATCGATCGCTGTCCGAATTACGTACGGATATAATTCAGGTTATTCCGCTGAGATCGGCAGAGATATCGCAAGAGTATATTTCAATCGGGATGCAGCGCAGGAAGTGGTTACGGGAAGTGCGGCGGACCTGGGGACAGGCATTGCCGGCGATTAAGAGATGGGGGATGACACATGGGTAGGCTGGTGACGATCAGAAGCAGCCGTTACGGCCTGGATATCGAATTGGATCCGGAAGCAGACTTTGGCGCTCTGCTTGAGATTCTCTCTGAAAAATTTAAAGCCTCCGCCCGTTTCTTTCAGGATGCGAGGATGGCGTTGAGTTTCAGCGGGCGCGCTCTGACCCGTACAGAAGAAGACGCGGTCCTTGAGATCATAAATATTAACACGCAGATCGATATCTTATGTGTTGTTGAACAGAATGATAAAAATGAACCAATGTACAGAAGCATTGTGGAACATGCCCTGGATGGCTATAGTAAAAAAGAAGGGCAGTTTTACAGAGGGAACCTGGGAAAAAGAGAGATCCTGGAATCAGATTCCAGCATTGTGGTCCTGGGGGATGTGGAGCCGGGGGCGCGGGTTGTGGCCAGAGGAAGTATTGTTATCGTAGGCGCACTCTACGGGGCGGTACGGGCAGGCGCCTCCGGCGACAGAGATGCTTTTGTCGTTGCTCTTTCCATGCAGCCGGAGCAGCTCTGCATCGGGGATATAGAGGCAAAACGTCAGCTTATCTACCAGGAGAGCCTTAGTATCAAAGGCCCGAAGATCGCGGTTGTGGACGGCGGCCGAATCTATCTTGATCCCCTTGTGGATTAAGCGTCAGAACAGAAAGTAGGAGGAATACCAGCATGGGAGAAGTTATCGTCATTACATCAGGAAAAGGCGGAGTCGGCAAGACTACGACAACTGCGAACATAGGGATCGGATTGTCAAATCTGGGGAAAAAGGTTATTGTAATCGATACAGATCTGGGGCTTCGGAACCTGGATGTTGTACTGGGACTGGAGAATCGTATCGTATATAACATCGTTGACGTCATCGAAGGAAACTGCCGCCTGAAGCAGGCGCTTATAAAGGACAAGCGCTTCCCGGAGCTTTATCTGCTGCCGTCTGCACAGACAAAGGATAAATCCAGCGTTTCGCCGGAACAGATGAAAAAACTCGTGGACGACATCAGGAATGATTTTGATTTTGTCCTCCTTGACTGTCCGGCAGGAATCGAACAGGGATTCCAGAATGCCATTGCAGGTGCGGACCGTTCGATCGTTGTCACGACACCGGAAGTGTCAGCGATCCGCGATGCGGATCGGATCATTGGCCTTTTGGAGGCTTCAGGAATACGGAGAAACGACCTTCTCATTAACCGACTCCGTATCGACATGGTGAGAAGAGGGGATATGATGTCAGTGGATGACGTTACAGAGATACTTGCAGTTGATCTTCTCGGAGTGATCCCGGATGACGAGCAGGTCGTTATAGCTACAAATCAGGGTGAGCCCGTGACAGGAGAGAACTGCCTTGCCGGAAAAGCGTACACAGATATATGCCGGAGACTGACAGGGGAGGAGATCCCCATTGATGATTTTTCCAGGCCGGAAGGTATCCTGGAGAAGATCAGCAGCCTGTTCCACAGGAATTAGGAGGTCTTCATATGAGTGTAAATTCTGTTTCCGTTGCAAAAGAAAGACTTAAAAATCTGCTTGTGTCAGACCGGATGCAGTGTACGCCCGAAGCGGTAGACAGGCTGGAGGGCGACCTGTATCACACAGTATCCAAATATGTAGAGGTGAGGCGGGAAGATTTCGATATCACAGTCACACGGACAGATATACATATAAAATACATGGGAGAAAAGAATTGAAACGTCTGTTAAAAAAAATAAATCTGCATTACAGCTTAAAAGATTATAAATTCAGCCTTGTTATCTTTGTACTTATTCTTTCGGTCTTCGGGATATTCATGGTCAGGAGCGCAAGAGCGGATTACATGAATAATCAGATCATGGGCGTGCTCCTGGGGCTAGCCGCTATGGCAGTGATTTCTCTGATCGATTATAAATGGATACTGAACCTGTACTGGCCTCTCTATGGGATCAATCTGGTCCTGCTCGCAGCTATCTGGATCCCGGGGCTCGGAGTGAATGTAAATGGGGCGACCAGATGGCTGTATCTTGGATTTGTTCAGTTTCAGCCTTCCGATATGACAAAGATTCTCATGATCCTGTTTTTTGCAAAATTCCTTATGGACCGGGAAGAGCAGATCAATACTCCGAAGGTGATATTGCAGGCGGTCGCTCTGATCGCACCGTCGCTCCTGATGATTTATAAGCAGCCAAACCTTTCCACTACGATCTGTGTCGCTGCTCTGTTCTGCGTACTCCTCTTTCTCGCAGGCCTGAGCTATAAGTTTGTCGGCACTGTCCTTGCAGTCACAGTGCCGCTCACAGTCCTGTTCCTTTTTATTGCGGTACAGCCGGATCAGCCTATACTTCAGGATTATCAGCAGGAACGTATTCTTGCGTGGCTGGAGCCGGAAAAATATGCGGACGACGAATCCTATCAGCAATTAAACTCTGTTATGGCGATCGGCTCGGGACAACTGTCGGGAAAAGGATATAACAACGATGAGATAAATTCCGTAAAAAACGGAAATTTTGTTTTGGAACCCCAGACTGACTTTATTTTTGCCATAATCGGGGAAGAATTAGGATTTGTGGGTTGTTGCGCGGTCATATTTTTGATATTATTGATTGTGATAGATTGTATTTTGATCGGCTTGAAGGCAAAAGATACAGGAGGGCGCATTATCTGCGGCGGAATGGCCGCGCTGATAGGGATCCAGAGTTTCATCAATATCAGCGTGGCGACATTGATCCTTCCCAATACGGGACTGTCGCTTCCCTTCGTAAGCTACGGACTGACTTCTGTTGTATGCTTTTTTATGGGGATCGGTTTCGTACTGAATGTCGGCTTGCAGCCTAACAAATATCAGTAAGGAGAGGATCATTTATGAACATCGGACTGATCGCACACGATGCGAAGAAAAAACTCATGCAGAATTTCTGCATCGCTTACCGTGGCATATTAAGCAAACATGACCTGTGCGCTACGGAAACAACCGGGAAGCTTGTGGAGAGTGTTACAAATCTTAGCATCTATAAATTTCTGCCGGGACCTCTGGGAGGGAAGCAGCAGCTGGGCTCTCAGATTGAGCATAATAATATTGATCTGCTCATCTTTTTCCGGGATCCGCTTACCCCCCGCTCCCATGAACCAGACGTAAACGATATCGTAAAACTGTGTGATATGTATAATATTCCTATCGCGACTAACATTGCGACAGCAGAAGCGCTTATACTTGCACTGGACAGGGGAGATTTAGACTGGCGTGAGATGTACAAATAATAAACGAAGGACATATAAAAGAAGACAGCGCAGGAGGCGCAGACGTCAGGCAGCGGCAGCAGTGATGATCGTACTTGTCTTGCTGATCGGCGCCGGCGCGGCGGGAGGTTTTTATCTCTGGGACCAGTCCCGGGATTATATCGGTGCGTATGAAAAGTCCTCCTATAATAAAGCTCTTTATCAGGGTGAATTGTTTGCGCAGGATTTATGTGTTGCATCGGGGGAAACCGTACTGGACGGATTTCAGCCTGACAGTTCACTGCATGCGGCCGGTCTGTTCAACCTGGGAGAGGAGCAGGTGGCTTACGGTTACCGCTTATTTGACCAGCTTTATCCGGCCAGCACCACAAAGATAATGACCGCATACCTTGCACTGAAATATGGCAATCCCGATGATGTGGTGACTGTCAGCGCACATGCCACGGATTTTAACTGGGATGAATCTGTCGCAGGGCTTGTCACCGGAGACAGCCTGACTTTATACGATCTCCTATGCGGTCTGATGCTCTGCTCGGGAAATGACTGCGGGACAGCGATCGCGGAGCATATCTCCGGAAGTGAAGAGGCGTTTGCTGATCTGATGAACACAGAGGCTGCCAGGCTTGGAGCCACTGGGACACACTTTGTCAATCCCCATGGCCTTCATGACGATAACCACTATACTACGGCGTATGACTTATATCTTATTTTTAATGCAGCATGCAAGGATCAGCGCTTTATGGATATTATTTCCCTGGATTCCTATTCGGCAGAAATCACCGGAGCTGACGGAACGGTAAGAACAGACTCCTGGGCGCCTACAAACTATTATGCGGCAGGGCTGGCATCGCCGCCGGAGGGAGTGAACGTGATCGGGGGGAAAACCGGTACCACTGACCAGGCAGGGAACTGTGTGATCCTATATGACGAAAGTACAGGAGGAACTCCATATATCTCCGTTATTATGGGTGCGTCTGACAAGACGCTTTTATATGATCAGATGAATCAGCTGTTTTCAGCAGGCATGACCGGGGCGTAAAGAAAAAGTCTTCCATACTTCTGAGCTTCAGAAGCAGGAAGGCTTTTTGCATACAGCATAAATATTTTCTATACATAAGTTACTCTGACATTCCTCTGATCCTTCCGAAGAAACTGATCAGATACAGTCCGCACAGGCCTACCACAGTATATACGATCCTTGACAGCCAGCTTAAATTTCCAAAAAGGAAGGCTACCAGATCGAATCGGAAGATACCGACAAGCAGCCAGTTGATGGCGCCGATGATCACAAGTGTCAGGGCTGTGTAATCAAACCATTTCATGTTATTTCCTCCTTTACCATCTCAATATTTCTATTGTTCCCGCAAATACTGGAAATATACATCAGAAAATGATATACTGATTGAGTTATAGATCAGAGGAGGTGCGATCCACTTTGTCATCCGTGACATCAAAAGGAAATCATTCTGTTGATATAAAAAAATTCAGGGCAAGGAGAGAGATGAACCTGGGCATTTTTCTGTTTGCAATTGTGTTCATCTATCTGGTTATCACAGTGATTCTGTATTTAACGGGAGATCCTGTTTCTGTGTATGAAGTACGCGAGGGGACCATTGTGAATGACAATTCCTATACAGGTCTTGTGCTGAGACAGGAACAGGTCGTCAGCGCCGAGACGGATGGATACATCAGTTATTATCAGAACGAAAACAGTAAAGTAAAGACAGGGATGCGGGTATATGCCATGTCCGCACAGAAGCTGGATACAGAATCTGCGTCTCCCGATGCGGATAATTCTGACGGAGCGTCAGTTTCATTAAATCCGGAAGTGAGGTCAGGAATTATTTATCAGCTGCAGAATTTTAATGAGAATTACGATCCGGTGGATTTTTCGGCGGTATATTCGCTGAAAAATGAGATTACAGCTTCCCTCCAGGATTCCTTCAGCGCGACGCGGACAGAGCAGCTCGAAACAATGATTTCGTCAAATGAGCTTGACGCTGCTGCATATACGGCGCCCCGTGACGGCATCATCGCTTTTACCGTGGACGGATTCGAATCTCTTACAAAAGATACGTTTACTGCAGAAAATTTTGACCGCACAGCATATGAAAGCAGGATGCTCGAGGATCAGATGAAGATCACTGCCGGAAGTCCGGCATATCGTCTCATCACAAGTGAAGACTGGTCTGTCATCGTTCAGCTTGACCGCAGTACAGCGGAACAGTTTAAAGAATCGATAGCTGCGGCAAATACCTCTGCCGGGGAAACAGCAGACCCTGCCGGAGAAAACCAGAGCATGAGTGTGAAAGTCCGTATAGATAAGGACAGTGAAACTATGTGGGCAGATTTTTCCGTCCTGTCAGAAGATGGAGAATACTACGGATGCCTGGATTTTGATAATTCGATGATCCGCTACGCGCAGGAGCGTTATCTTAATATCGAACTTATCCTTGAAGATCAGAGTGGACTCAAGATCCCCAAATCGTCTGTTGTCGAGGAGAAATTTTATGTCATACCAGAGGAGTATATCACATCTGGCGGAAACAGTTCCTCGGACGGGGTATTGATCCGTCAGACAGATGGAAGCGCCGTATTCCAAACTGTAAATATTTATGACGCTTCCGGGGAAGGCGAAGTATGTGTCAGCAGAGAGGATATCAGCGAGAACGATATTCTGATTAAACCAGACTCAAATGAAACATATACCGCGGGAAGGACCAAATCTCTCCGGGGAGTTTACAATATCAATAAGGGATACACCGTATTTAAGAAAGTAGATATTCTGTGTGAAAACGACGAGTACTATATTGTCAGGGAAGGGGAAAGCTACGGATTGTATAATTATGACCACATTGTTCAGGAAGGGGCCAGCGTCAGTCCGGAGGAGGTAGTATTCCAATAGCTTTACTTTAAATAAGGAGGAATAATTATGCTCAGTGAAAAAAATACGCTCAGAGAAAATCTGCTGGCAGTCGAAGATAGAATAGAGACGGCCTGCAGACGGGCCGGCAGGAAACGCAGCGAAGTGACTCTGGTCGCAGTCAGCAAAACGAAACCAGTTGAGATGTTAAGAGAGGCATATGATCTGGGGGTACGTGTTTTCGGTGAAAATAAAGTCCAGGAAATCAGAGGAAAGTATGAGATGCTTCCCGTAGACATTCAGTGGCATATGATCGGACATCTTCAGACGAACAAAGTCAAATACATCGTTGATAAGGTACGTCTGATTCATTCTGTCGATTCTCTGAATCTTGCCAGAGTCATTGAAAAAGAAGCTGAAAAGCAAAACAGGACAGTCGATATTCTGCTGGAAGTGAATGTGGCAGAAGAGGAGAGCAAGTTTGGTCTGAAAACATCAGAAGTTCTGCCTCTGGTTGAGAAAGTAATGCAGCTTCCTCATATCAGACTGCGGGGACTGATGACAATTGCACCTTTTGTTGAAAATCCAGAAAAAAATCGTGCAATTTTCGCAAATTTACATGATTTATATGTTGACATAAAGGAAAAAAACATTGATAATGATACTGTGAGCATACTTTCTATGGGGATGACCAATGACTATGAAGTTGCGATCGAAGAAGGTTCCACAATGGTCCGGATCGGAACGGGTATCTTTGGTGCCAGAAATTACAGCATTTGATGCAGTTTTGCTCTGGGAGAAAGTATGAAATAAACAATTGCGCGCAGAATACGATGTGCAAGATAGGAGTGTAAAGATGGGTGTATTTGATAAATTTCTGGACATCATGAAATTGAACGACGAGGATGATTACGAAGACGATTTCTATGATGACGACGAGTATTTTGACGAGGAGGATTCTTATAAAGAAAAACCTCAGCGGCGTTCTCTGTTCGGAAAGAAAAATACGAGAGAAGACAATTTTGATGATTTCGATATGGAGGAAGAGGAAAGATTTCATCCTTCCACGGGCAGTAAAGTAACACCAATGAGACATCCGTCAGCAAGAAAGAGCGGTAACATGGAAGTCTGTGTTGTGAAACCTTCTTCTGTGGATGACTCCAGAGAGATTACCGAAACGTTGCTCTCAGGACGTACAGTTATCCTTAATCTTGAAGGAATGGATCTTGAAATCGCGCAGCGGATTATTGATTTCATCTCCGGCGCTACGTTTGCGATCAACGGGAATCTTCAAAAGATCTCAAATTACATATTCCTTGTCACACCTACAAATGTAGATATTTCAGGAGATCTTCAGGATCTGCTCGGCGGTTCGATGGAGACTCCCAGCGTTAGAGGAAGATACTGATCTGTTATGCAGGAGGTAAACAATGATAAGGATGTCCTGCTTCTGGAAAAACGTTTTACTGAACTTTCCAGAAATGCATACCAGAGGGATATCATAACATATTCAGATTTTCTGAACCTGAATGAACAGAATATTTTACATACGCTGCCAAAAGACAGGCTGTATACACGATTTATGTCTTTTGGCGGGTATGACACAGCAGAGCGTCAGATGGCGGCATTTATCCCTGATGCTCTTTATTTGCGTTGGGGAAAAAAGGAGCCGGAAAATATTGATTACCCTTTCCGCGCCCTGAGAATCTCTCCTCTGAATAAAAAATTTGCCGGAGAGCTGAGCCACCGTGATTATCTGGGCGCGGTCCTTAATCTGGGAATCGAGCGTTCCAGGACCGGAGATATCCTGATCGATGGAGAAAGCGCTCTGATCTTTGTCCACAGGGATATAGCCAACGTGGTTTCAGGGGAGCTTACCAGGGTACGACACACATCTGTCCGCGCAGATGAACTCCCGCTCAGTAAGATCTCCTATACTCCGTCTTACGAAGAGATCCGGGGTACTGTCGCGTCTGTCAGGCTGGACAGCCTGCTTGCGCTTGCTTTTTCTTCATCGCGTACACGCCTTACCGGGCTGATCGAGGGCGCAAAGGTCTATGTAAACGGACGGCTGGTCACCAGCAATGGATATCAGCCTGCCGAGGGAGATGTGATCTCAGTCCGCGGCATGGGGAAATTCCGCTTCGAGAACTCCGGCTCACGTACGAGGAAGAATCGGATCATGGTCGTGATCTTTAAATATGTATAAGTACAAGACAGATTTTAAGGATGGATATACAGATATGACAGAACAATCAAAAGGCAGAATGGGAATTTCATGCGCAGGCTGCATATCTGCGCTGATTGGTTTTGCGGCAGCGCTCATTTTTGACCAGTTTACAAAATATATGGCAGTATTAAAATTAAAGGATCAGGCTCCCTTTGTCCTGATCAATGGGGTATTTGAGCTGCGCTATCTCGAAAACAGAGGCGCGGCCTTTGGGATGATGCAGGATATGAGATTTGCTCTGTCTGTGGGAGCGCTTCTCGTATGTGCGGTTATCGTGTACCTGTATGTGCGCATGCCTGAAAACCGCAGATATCTCCCCCTCCGTATCTGCGCGGTGTTTTTATGCGCGGGAGCCGTGGGAAATATGATCGACCGTGTACGCCTCGGATATGTGATCGATTTCTTTTATTTCCGTCTGATCGATTTCCCGATCTTTAATGTGGCGGACTGTTACGTCGTAGCAGCGTGTATCGTATTTGCGCTCCTCGTCCTGTTTTATTACAGAGAGGAAGATGATTTCAGCTTTCTGGGCAGAGAGAAGAAAGGTTAGGAGCCGTATATGCAGGAATTCTATCTTACAGCAGAAAATCAGGGGGAAAGGATCGATAGATTTTTAAGTGCAAATCTTGAGGACCTTTCCCGTTCTTATATCCAGAAGCTTGTAAAAGAGGGCGGTATCCTGGTAAATGGAAATCCCGTCAAAGCCAATTACAAAATAAATACAGGGGATGAGATACGCGTGCAGATTCCGGAGCCGGAGCCATTGGACATCCTTCCCGAAGAAATCCCTCTGGACATCCTGTATGAGGATGAGGACATTCTTGTTGTAAATAAGCCGAAGGGAATGGTTGTACACCCTGCGCCCGGGCATTACAGCCATACGCTGGTAAATGCGGTTCTCTATCACTGCGGCAGCCGCCTTTCCGGAATTAACGGCGTTCTCCGCCCGGGGATTGTCCACCGGATCGATATGGACACGACAGGCTCTCTTCTCGTCTGCAAGAATGACCGGGCCCATCAGATCCTGGCAGACGAGCTCAGAGAACATCATATCACACGCAGGTATCACGCTGTTGTCCTCGGCAATCTGAAAGAAGATACAGGTACAGTGAACGCGCCGATCGGGCGGCATCCCACAGACCGGAAGAAAATGAGCACAAAAGCGCCAAACGGCAGACGCGCTGTCACGCATTACCGGGTTTTGGAGAGATTCGGGGATTACACTTATATCGAATGCGGGCTTGAGACCGGCCGTACTCACCAGATTCGCGTGCATATGGCGAGTATAGGCCATCCCATTCTTGGAGACAGTGTGTACGGTCCTGCAAAATGTCCGTTTAAATTGGAGGGACAGACTCTGCATGCAAAGCTCCTCGGGATCACTCACCCTTCCACTGGAAAATATATGGAATTTGACGCTCCCCTCCCGGACTATTTTGCGTCCCTTCTGGAACGGCTGCGGAACTGTTCATAGAAAATTTTCAATTTCTGATTGTAATACAAGATGATTTTAGCTATAATAGTCATATAAGAAGTGAACATTTGCATATTTTTTATGCAAAATCACAATTATCTGACGCAAAGGAGAGTGGCTCATCATGAAAACAAATACGATCATTACTATTGGGAGAGAATATGGAAGCGCGGGGAGAGAGATCGGATATAAGGTAGCAGAAGCATTTGGTATCAAATTGTATGATAAGGAAATGCTTGCCCGCGCTGCAAAAGAAAGCGGGATCTGTGAGGAGATCTTCCAGTCACACGATGAGAAACCTACTAACAGTTTCCTTTATTCCCTTGTTATGGATACATATTCAATGGGATATTCAGGAAATACATATACTGATATGCCGATCAACCACAAGGTGTTCCTCGCGCAGTTTGACGCTATCAAAAAGATTGCCGATGAAGGTCCGTGTATTTTAGTCGGACGCTGCGCTGACTATGCGCTGGAATCTTATCCGAATGTTGTGAGCGTTTTCATACATGCAGATATGCAGTCCCGTATTAAAAGGATTGCAAAGATATATGACCTGACCGATGCCAGAGCAAAAGACATGATTGTTAAAACTGACAAAAAGAGAGCCAGCTACTATAACTATTATACAAATAAAAAGTGGTCTGACGCAGGAAGTTATGAATTGTGTCTTACCAGCTCGAAACTCGGGACAGAAGGGACAGCGCAGGCTATCATTGATTATGTGAATCTGAAAGAAAAAATAAGAAAAGAAGACCGCACAATCTGATTTTCCGCTGGCGGAAAGTCTCAGATACTGGTTGGAAATGCACTGATATTCCCGTCACACAGACCGAGATCTGCGTGGCGGGAATATAGTATCACAGTCATTTTTTCAGAAAGTATTTTATCTCGACCGGATTACGCGTTCCGGCCACCCGGAAATATTTCCGGTGAGGATAGCGTGAAACATCCGTTCTCTGGTGCCCGGGTGCTCTGCATTGAGTTGCCTTAAGAGTTCTTTCGCATATTGTCTTTTCGTATATCCGTCTACCGGACATTTGCTTTTTACGACCGGAAGGCCGTATTTATTCTTAAAACCAATGATATCCATCTCATCCACAAACATAAGAGGGCGCACCACGGTTAAGTCCATGCGGTCCAGATAGGTCCTGGGAGAAAAAGAATGAAACCTGCCTTCAAAGATGAGAGAGAGCAGCATGGTCTCAATGATATCATCCTTATGGTGCGCATATGCGATCTTATTGCACCCCATTTCCTTAATCGCCTGGTTCAGAGCTCCTTTGCGCATTTTGGCGCAGAGCGAGCAGGGATTGCTTTCTCTGCGCACATTAAAGAGAATATTATAGATATCTGACCGGACGATTTTGTACGGAACTTCCATCTCACGGCAGAGTTCCTGGACAGGAGTGAGGTCGAAATCGTCAAATCCAAGATCAACAGTAATGGCGCTTAACTGGAATTTCTGCGGGTAGAATCGTTTCAGTCCGTGGAGGGCATAAAGCAGGGTAAGGCTGTCCTTTCCCCCGGAAATCCCCACCGCAATGTGGTCGCCCTCCTGAATCATACTGTATTCATCAACTGCCTTTCGGGCATAACTTAACAGACGTTGTAACTGCATATCCTGTAATCCTTTCTCTTTTGAAATTCTTCTGATATATTGGCTGTTTTACAGAGCCTTTTTTATTATACTGGCAGAAAAAGATAATTACAAGCTAGAGCTCCCTTAATTTAACAGCGCCGGCCGCCTGTCTGCGGCGGTTTTCGTCAATCGCCGCATAATGCTTTTTTGTTGTATTTACATCTTTATGACCAAGAACATCTGCAACAAGGTAGATATCCCCTGTCTCTTTGTAAAGAGCTGTGCCATATGTGCTTCTGAGCTTATGCGGTGTGATCTTCTTGTCCGGTGTTACTTCCCTGGCATATTTCCGGACCATATTTTCGACCGCCTGTACCCCCATACGCCTGCGCCGGGTAGAAAGGAAGAGGGCGTTTTCATGTCCCGGCAGCGGAAGAGTGCTTTTCCGCGTCGTATAAAGATAAGATTTCAGTGCGTTTTCAACCTCTTTTCCAAAATATACGACCATTTCGTTCCCTCCCTTGCGTGTTACTTTTATCCCATTATTTTTAAAGTCGATATCCTGAATATCCAGGCCAACACATTCGGATACACGGATGCCGGTTCCCAGAAGCAAGGTAAGAATAGCAAGATCACGGTTTTTCGTTTTCTCAAAATATGCCTTTCTCTGTCCGGTCAGATTATCACCGCCATGATCTACATATTCAAGCAGACTGGCAACCTCATCAGCATCCAGACGGATGATCGCCTTCTCGTGAAGCTTCGGCATATCGACGAGGAGAGTCGGGTTTTTCGCGATCGCCTGTCTTTTGTAGAAATATCCGTAGAAACTTCGAAGTGCGGACATTTTGCGGGCAAGGCCTTTTTCCGTGTTTGTAATCTGCTTATTCTCCTCGTTTTCATAGACCTTCAGATATTCCTGATATTCCTCGATATCGACAGGCTCCAGCTTCTCCAGATCTGACAGAGTAAACTGATCCATTGTATAATCCCTATAGAGGGGATTGCTTTCCATCAGGAAATGGAAAAAGACACGGATATCATATGCATAAGAAATCCGTGTTCTCGCTGATGTAGTCGGCTCCACGGCTCGGAAATAGTCTCTGGCAAAAGGCGGAAGCGTCTTCAGTACGGCACGCAGTCTCAAAGTGTTATCAATATATTTCTGCTGATGATATGTCTTTCTTTCTGGATGATTACTTGTATTTCCCATGTTAAAACCCCCGTTAAAAACCCCTTTGTTCATGAATCTTACGATGTACCTGACTCGTATGACTCGTCGGCTGTGATATGGCTTTATCGCCTGATTCCCGTATATTATATCTGATATCTTCATTTTTGTCCATATCTTTTGGAAAAATCTGTATTTGTCGTATAGATTAATCTGTGTATACAAACAGCCGGAATATTCTCTTCTCACTGGAAGTCAGTATTCCGGCTGTTTTGGAGTGTATTATTTATATCAATACATAGGGATGTATATTGATACCGAGATCAATAAAGCTTACAATTTTCTATTAGAATCTTCTTTCAGATCTACTGTAAGAACTCTGTATCATTATATGCGATCATCAGATACTGACCAGCCTGTATATCGCCAGATTCAAGATTGTTCATAGCTTTCAATACCTCAACGTATTCCTGCACAGAATCATACTCAGAGGTCATTGTGCTTTCTGCGATATCCCAGAGCGTATCTCCATGCTGTATTTCAATACTCGTGTAATATTTATAAACTGTTTCTGTGTTGTCTGTATCTTCATGTGCCGAGACAAAAAACGAGCCAGACAGCATACATACAGACAAAATCATGGCAACGCCTGCTGATAACCTGCTTATTCTTCTCTTTATCACATGTTTCTGTACTTTTTTGTTCATTTTCCCTCTCCTTTTTATACTCTGTCTGAATTCACCAAATTATATATGCTGCCATTGAAAACATTTATTGATACAAACATCTGTTCTGTATCTGAATTATAAACCACGAACGAATGTTTGTCAATAGAAAAATCGAACATATTTTCGTAAACAAATGTTTGCTTTTTCTTATTCGATGTGATACTATATGTTTAGAAAATATATCGGAGGAAATTATGTCACAGGGTAAAATAAGTAAAAAGCAGCAGGAAATTCTTGAATACATCAAGAATCAGATCCTTCAGAGGGGATTTCCGCCGGCAGTGCGCGAGATTTGTGAGGCAGTGAATTTAAAGTCCACTTCATCTGTCCACTCCCATCTTGAGACACTGGAAAAAAACGGATATATCCGGCGCGATCCAACGAAGCCCAGGGCGATCGAGATCCTGGATGATACTTTTAATCTTACAAGACGGGAGATGGTCCATGTGCCAATCGTCGGTCAGGTGGCTGCGGGGCAGCCGATCCTCGCAGAGGAAAATATCGAGGACTACTTCCCCTTCCCGGCTGACCGTATGCCCAATAAACAGACATTTCTGCTGAAAGTCAAAGGAGAAAGTATGATCAATGCAGGGATACTCGACGGCGACTATGTTCTGGTCGAGCAGGATGCTACCGCTTCTAACGGTGATATGGTGGTCGCTCTTGTGGAAGACAGCGCAACAGTTAAGACATTTTATAAAGAAGAAGGCGTCTTCAGGCTTCAGCCCGAAAACGACTTTATGGACCCGATCATTGTAAAAGAGGTGTCTGTTCTCGGCAAGGTGATCGGAGTGATGAGATTTTTTTAATTTGAGATCATGAAAAACAGACGGCAGTATATCTCCCATTAAGGGAAGTATACTGCCGCCTGTTCCATGTTATAATTCTTTGATGCTGATATCCTTCCCGTCCTTCCAAATCCTCTCCAGATCATAGAACAGACGGTTTTCTCTGTCAAACACATGGACAATGATATCACCGAAATCGAGCAGCACCCAGCTTCCGGACGCCTGACCTTCTCTCTGCTTCAGCGGATAACCTGCCCTGTGGAGCTCTTCTTCCACATTGTCAACAAGAGCATTCACCTGGCTGTCACTGCTTCCATTGGCAATGATAAAGTAGTCTGCCAGCACAGAGATGCCTGTGATATCAATGATCTTGATATCTTCTCCCTTTTTGTCGGCTAACGCATTGTATGCAATGCGCGCCATTTCTTTTGACTGATCCATTTCCTTCCTCCTCTCTTCTGTCATTTATAAAATCTGCATGTACTTACTTTGTATAGGCTTACTTATAAAATTCGTACGTGCTCACTGTCATCGGGTCTATCGATTTTCCGCCTTCTCTCAGATAGCGGACGGTACGCCCGGCAGACAGGCAGACTGCCCAGTCAATGTCCTGGAAAACAATCCCGCGTATCTCTGAAAGCCCCGGTATTTCCCTGCGGTTCGGCTCGATATAGTCTGCGATATAGATGATCTTCTCCAGCATGCTCATCCCCGGGCGGCCGGTGGTATGGTAAGTGACAGCGTCAAGTATCTCCCGGTCTTTGATCTCGTATTCATGCTCCGCCAGATATGCTCCCAGTCTTGCATGGATAAGCGCCGGCATTTCCAGTTCAGATCTTGTCAGCTTTATGCCGTATCTGCCGCAGAGCCTGATCTGCTCTTCCGCAGGGCAGTATTTCCCGCAGTCATGGAGAAGACCTGCGGTCAGCGCCTTCTGGATATCAGCGCCGTAACACATGGCGAGCGATGCAGCGGTATACATTACGCCCACTGTGTGCTCGAACCGTTCTTTTTTCAGTTTCTTTTTCAGTTCTTTCCTGATCTCAGCCAGTCTCTCAGTCATATCTGCTCATCTCTTTTCCCTTACATTCTCTGTCTGTACAGCTTATGCTCCGCAATGTATCTGTCCACCTGGTCCGGCACCATATAGCGCACGCTGAGTCCTCTTGACGCTCTCCTTCGGATCACGGTGGATGAGATCTCCACGAGAGGCGCCCGCAGAAGCTCGATGCGCGCCCTGTACAGGTCGCTCAGATAATCGATCTGATCGTGCATACTCTGCACATCCTTATCATCACGCATGGCGGCAAGGATCGTACATGTGGGGAAGATCTCCTGGAAATTCCGCCATTCTTCAATGGCAAACAGTGAGTCCGCTCCCAATATGAAATAAAAATGATTCTCCGGATATCTCCTGTTAAATTCCTGCATCGTACTGTAAGTGTATGAATGCTCTCCTGTCTTCGCCTCACAGAGAATGACTTTGAAATACGGCACGTCACTGACAGCCAATTTTACCATTTCTATCCGATGATGCAGAGCTTCCTCTGTATACTCCGTCTTCTTGTGAGGGGGATTTCCGTTCGGCACGAACCAGATCTCGTCCAGCCCGAATTCTTCATAGGCAAATTCTCCGAGAAGGAGATGCCCGATGTGGACAGGGTCGAAGGTTCCCCCCATGATTCCGATCTTCATACGCGGTTCTTCTCCTTCCCTTCCTATAAGGGGAGATTGATCTTTTTTTTCTCATCCTTTCCCTCACGGTACAGCACGATCTTTTTCCCGATGACCTGTACCACCTGCGAGCGTGTGCGCTCTGCAATGATCTCAGCCAGTTCTCTCGGATCATCCGCGCAGTTTTTAAGGACGCTGATCTTGATCAGCTCTCTTGCTTCCAGCGCTTCCGATATTGCTTCTGTCAGCCCGGGCGTCATGCTGGATTTCCCTACCTGGAAAATGGGATCCATGGTCATCGCAAGGCTTTTCAAATATGCTCTCTGTTTTGTCGTCATTTTATGCTCCTTATTACTTATAATAATCAAACTGAAGCCCGTACATCCTCACTGTGTCGCCTTCCTGGATACCTTTCGCCTCAAGCTCATCCAAAATGCCTGTATCTTTTAAAAACTTCTGGAAGAAAGCAAATCCCTTCTCAGAGTCAAGATTCGTATATCCAAGCATCTTTTCGATCTTCGGGCCTTCCACGACATACACGCCGTCTTCCACTTCCACGCTGTACGGAAGCTCCTCGTAGATCAGTTCGTCCTCCGGGAAATATTCCTGCTCAAAAATGACCGGAGGCGTGTCGATCTTTTCGAGCTGAGAACTCACATAATAGAGAAGTTCAGATACGCCCTGGCCCGTCGCTCCGGAGATCGGGAATACTTTGATTCCCTTCGGTTCGAACTCCTGTCTCAGGCGCTCCACAGGATCCTCATCCGGATCATAGATCAGGTCCGTCTTATTTGCAGCGATGACCTGGGGACGCGCTGCAATCTCAGGATTATATGCCTTTAACTCCTCATTGATCTTATAGATATCCCCGACCGGGTCCCTTCCCTCCGATCCTGCCGCGTCAACTACATGGATCATCAGCTTTGTGCGCTCGATATGGCGGAGAAACTCATGCCCCAGCCCCACGCCTTCGGAAGCGCCCTCGATCAGCCCCGGGATATCAGCCATAACAAACCCTTTTGCCCCATCCAGGTCTACAACGCCGAGATTTGGGCTCAGAGTCGTGAAATGGTAGTTGGCGATCTTTGGTTCCGCGTTCGTCACTCTGGAAAGAAGGGTTGATTTTCCTACATTCGGGAAACCGATCAGGCCTACGTCCGCGATCACCTTCAGCTCCAGCCTGACCTCCAGTTCCTTTGCCGGCTGACCCGGCTGTGCATATTTCGGCACCTGCATTGTGGCAGTGGCAAAGTGCTGGTTGCCTAGCCCGCCTTTTCCTCCCTTTAGCACGACCTGCCTGCGGTTGTCCCCGGACATATCGGCAATCACTTTCCCTGTGACAGCCTCCTTAATGACAGTCCCTTCCGGAACAAAGAGCACCAGGTCTTTTCCGTCTTTGCCGTGGCATCTCCTCTTTCCGCCGGGCTCGCCGTCCCCGGCGGCATACTTCCTTTTGTGGCGGTAATCAGAAAGTGTGTTCAGTCCTTCATCCACCTCAAAAATCAGGTCTCCGCCCCGTCCGCCGTCTCCGCCGTCCGGACCTCCGTTCGGGACGTACAGCTCCCTGCGGAAACTGCAGTGACCGTCTCCGCCCTTGCCGGATCGGATATAGATTTTCGCTCTGTCTGCAAACATAATAACTCCTTTTCCCGTAGCTCTAAATAAGTTCCTGCCGGTTTACAAAAGCCCCAGACATTCGTCTGGGGCCTGATCCTGCCTGTTATGCGAGTGAAAATATTTTCCAGCCTTATTCAGCTGCCGGATAGATAGAAACCTGTTTCCTGTCTCTGCCTTTTCTCTCATATCTCACTACGCCGTCTACAAGTGCGAACAGAGTGTCGTCACCGCCGCGTCCAACGTTCACGCCCGGATGGATCTTTGTTCCGCGCTGTCTGTAAAGAATGTTGCCGGCTTTTACAAACTGTCCGTCCGCTCTCTTCGCGCCCAGTCTTTTGGACTCGGAATCACGGCCGTTCTTTGTAGAACCAACTCCCTTTTTATGAGCAAAAAACTGAAGATTCATTTTCATCATGGTACTCACACCTCCTTGAAAATAATGTCAATGTATGATTCGTATTCGCTGTTCTCTTCTATCTCTTCCAGACCGAGAATCATGGAATCAAGAAGAAGTGCGGCATCGTGAGACGGGATCTGTGAGAAACGGAAGGTAATCTCCCCGCTCTCCTCGTCAGAGACACAGCTCGTCTCATCATCTGTAAAATGTTCGATCGAATTGACCGCATTGATGACGAGCGCAGAGACTGCCGCGCATACAATGTCCTTTCCGGGATCATCATATCCCGCGTGCCCTGACATGTCAAATCCTGTATACTCATGCCTGCCGGTCCTGTAAATGGTTACCCTGATCATACGGACAGCTCTTAAGCGTTGATCTTGTCGACCTTCACAGCTGTGTACTGCTGTCTGTGTCCGTTTTTCTTATGGTATCCAGTTTTTCTCTTATACTTGTAAACGATGACTTTTTTGCCCTTGCCGTCGCCGATCACGGAAGCTGTGACTGTTGCGCCTTCAACAGTCGGAGTTCCAACGACGAGCTTGTCATTGTTTACTGCGAGCACCTGGTCAAATGTATAAGTCTCTCCAGCTTCAACACCAAGTTTTTCCACTCTGATGATATCGCCTTCAGCTACTTTGTACTGTTTACCACCTGTTGCTATAATCGCGTACATATGGCACCTCCTGTTATCATTACTCGCCAATTACGGTGTCTGCACTGCAGAACTTAAACCTCATTGTGCGGCATACTGTTGTAGTATAGCATACACATTTCCCGGAGGTCAATAGGAATCCGGCAAATTTTTCAGCTTTTCGTAGCAATATTCTATAATGCTTTTTCTTGTGATGATCCCGATGAATTTCTTCTGATCGTCCACTACGGGCACAAAGTTCTGATTCATCGCCTTCCGGATCAGGTCTTCCATGTCCGAGTCCGCGGACACGGCTTCGTAATCAGCTTTTCTCGGAAAGTCCTGGATAAAGATGTTCTCCGCTTCCTTCAGGTTCAGGTTGGTATAGCTCTTGATTCCCCAGAGAAGATCCCCCTCTGTGATCGTCCCAATATATTCGCCGTCTTTATTCAGCATAGGAATGGACGCGTATTTGTGGTACTCCATCGTCTCCAGCACCTGACGGAGCGTGCCGTGGTCATATACGTATGCCGTCTCACTCTTTGGTTTCAAAAAGAACAGAATGTTCATTTTATCTGCTGTCCGCCTTTCCTTAAATCTGAGTCAGAACAAAAATCTCATACAGCGCCCGGATCGCATTTTTGAAATCCTCGTGCTTCACGCCGACGATGATATTGAGCTCGCTGGAGCCCTGGTCGATCATTTTTACATTAATGTGCGCGTGCGCCAGAGCTGAGAAGATACGTCCGGCTGTACCGCGTGTGGATTTCATGCCGCGGCCGACAACCGCAACGAGGGCAAGATCCGACTCAAGCTCAACATGGTCCGGGTGGACCGCTCTCTGGATATCAGAGAGGATCTTCTGTTCCTTCTCCTCAAATGAATTTTTATTTACAAAGATCGTCATTGTATCGATCCCTGACGGCATATGCTCGATGGACACTCCGTTGTCCTCAAACACCTGGAGCACCTTGCGGCAGAATCCGATTTCTGAATTCATCATCGCCTTCTCAATCGTGATGGAGGCGAACCCGTCTGTACCCGCGATCCCGGTGATCGTGTACTTCGGCTGACGGCAGGTGCTCTCTACAATAAGAGTCCCTTTGTCTTCCGGAGCATTTGTATTTCGGATGTTGATCGGGATGCCTGCCTTTCTTACCGGGAAGATCGCGTCTTCATGGAGAACGCTTGCTCCCATGTAAGAAAGCTCTCTCAGCTCTTTGTAAGTGATCGTCTCGATGGATTTCGGATTCTTTACGATGCGGGGATCTGCGATGAGGAAGCCGGATACGTCAGTCCAGTTCTCATACAGATCTGCACGCACGGCAAGCGCCACAAGGGAGCCTGTGACGTCAGAACCGCCGCGGGAAAACGTCACCACAGTCCCGTCCGACTTTGCGCCGTAAAACCCGGGTACGACCGCTGCGTCTGTATCTTGGAGCCTTGCCGAGAGCAGTTCATCCGTCGCCCCGGCGTTAAAAGAACCGTCATCGTTAAACCGGATGACCTCCGCCGCGTCGACAAACTCAAATCCGAGATAAGACGACATAATCTTTCCGTTCAGGAATTCTCCTCTTGAAGCAGCGTAATCCACTCCTGCCTCATTCTGAAAATTTTCGCGTATGACTTCGAAGTCCTGATCCAGGGAACAGTCCAGGTTCAGTCCGTCAATGATCTCCTGATATCTCTCTCTGATATCGGCAAGCTGTCCTGAAAAGTCCTCTCCCTTTACGGCTGACTCATAGCAGGCATACAGCATATCCGTTACCTTTGTATCATTGGAAAAACGCTTGCCGGGAGCAGACGGAACGACATAACGCCTGTTCTCATCATCGTGGATGATCGTCCCCACCTTTTTAAACTGATCAGCGCTTGCCAGGGAACTTCCGCCAAACTTCACTACTTTCTTCATTCTTTTTCTTCCTCCAAATGCCGAACTTTTATCATTCTGTACTCCGGCGCCGGTCCGGCGCACTCTCGGTACCATATTATAACGCTTCCCTGCGGGCTTGTAAATGATAATTTTCCTCTTCGTAAAGCGGCCTTCGGACTTTCCTGCGGGTGACTTCCACGAGTCCGAGAGGCGTGATATCCACAAGCGACGTCTGGATCGGATCCTTTGCAAGATGAAAGCGGAATTCCTGGAGCAGCTGACGCGTATGTTCCTCTGATCCCATATTGATAAAATCAATGATAATGATCCCGGACAGGTTCCTCAGACGGATCTGTCTCGCAGCCTCTCTCGCGGCCTCCATGTTTACCTTCAGAGCTCCCTCTTCGCTCTGCGCCCTGCTCCCCGCCTTTGCGGCTGTCTTCCCGGAATTCACATCAATGACGGTCAGAGCTTCCGTAGGCTGGATGATAAGATATCCTCCTGTCTTGAGCCAGGCGCGCTCCCTCAGCGCTTTTTCCAGGATTGTCTGCGTACCGTACAGCTTATCCAGTGGGAAAGACGGATCATCGTAGAGCTTTAAAAGAGACAGTTTATCCGGAAGTTCAGCCCGGAAATAAGATTGTATCCTTGTATACAATCTCTTGTCTCCCATGATGATCTCCTTCATCCCTTCCATATAGACATTTTTCAGATCCAGGATATAGGAAGGCGGCGCTGACTTCAGACAGGAAAAGCATTTTCTTGTGGCCGCTGTCTGAAAGAGTGATATATATTCTTCTCTGAGAGAGCTGATCTCATCGAGCACCTCCTGGAACGGGACGTCTTTTGCATTCGTCCGTACAATGATCCCATATCTGTCGTTCTGGAAACCGCTCAGCTTTTCCTTGTATTCATCCCTCAGGCTTTTCGGGATCTTGGAAGATACTCCGATCCTGGTATTCCCGTGGGTCAGGACAGCATATCTCCCGGTAAAGCTGATGCTGCCTGTCACGGTAGGCGCTTTCGTCCTGACTGCCTCCCGGCTGATCTGAACGACAAGCTCATCTCCGATGCAGAGCGCTTTTTTCCCTGACTTATGTGTAAAGAAGGAGAGCGCTGTATCCTTCATATCATAATAGCAGTTCACACCTTTTTCGATTTCTATAAATGCCGCGCCGATATTCGGGACAATATTTTTGACTTTGCCCACATAAACGTCGCCCAGCCTGTGGCTTCCAGCCCCCCGCTCTTCTTCCGGCGCACTGTGGATCTCAACGATCTCCCCGTCTTCCAGAAAAAAGGTCCGTATCCTGTTGTCACGTTTTTCGATCAGGATCTTCCGTTCCAATCTCATTCTTCCTTTCTCTGCTGTTCCCGGATATTACACTGTCATCTCCTGCCCCAGTGATTCCAGGGATACAAGGTTTCTCTTTCCGGCCTCTCCCATATCTGCGTACATCTCAAGCCTGTGATAAGCAAATGAGACAGACTCTTCCGGGACTGTGCTCTCAGAGAGAAATGTCTCCATCACAAGATCCGGCTTTAAATTTTCCGCGCTTCCCGCCGCAAGCCGGAGGAGGACGCTCTCTCCCCTTATCTCCCACCTGTATATCAGCGGGCGGATGTCAACTTCCCTCTCGCTGCGCTTTGTCTGTTTAATGACGCGGATTTCCTTTTGCTCCATAAAATCTGAAAATCTCTCTTTCCAGTTTTCCGGAAGTGTTCCTCTTTTCACAGAGACAAGATAGTCTGCCGCCGCAAGGATTGTCATCCCTGTCATCTTCTTCTCGTCCTGGATCTGCCGGATACTGAGCACCTCGATCCCTTCCACACATTCTTCATTCATCCGCTTTACAGCTTCCTGACTGTCCACCGGGGCTGTCAGCTCGATATCCAGATATTCCCCGTCGCTTGTCAGGCCGATCCCCAGCGGGCTGGCAAAAGACATGATCATATGGGGACTGTATCCTCCTGTAAATGCGATGGGGATGTCCGCCCGTCTCATAAGCTTCTGGAAAAAACGCATGACATCCAGATGCCCGATAAAGCGAAGGGCACCGTATTTCCTGAATTTAATTCTTGCCTTCATAGCAGACACCTCCTCCGAACGACGCGGCGCCGCAGCCGGAGCACTGCATCCGGCAGTTTGGCGTGATCTCGCCCTTTATTGCCCTTTCCCACTCTCTGCGCAGGAATCTCCGGCTCACGCCGATATCGATAAAATCCCACGGAAAGAGTTCGTCATCTCCGCGCTGCCTCAAATTATAAAAATCAATATCCACCCCGGTATTTTCAAACGCCTGCATCCAAAGATCATTGCGGAAGCATTCTGTCCAAGAGTCAAAGAGGCATCCGAGCCGGTAGGCCTCCTCGATCACACGGCCGACTTTTCGGTCGCCCCTTGCCGTAACCCCTTCCAGGACCGTAGTCTGGGCGTCATGCCAGTTATATTTCAGGCTCTTGCGGTTCAGCTGCGCCTGAAATTCCTCTCTGACGACAGAGGCGCGTCTTGTATACTCCTCGGCGGATAACATAGAGGCCCACTGAAAGGGCGTAAAAGGCTTGGGCACAAAGAAGGACGAGCTTGCCGTGATCTGGCATTTCCCTTTTCTCTGCTCTTTCGGGATCTCGTAATACCTGCGCGCCACCCGGTCGGACAGGCGCGCGATCTCCCTCATATCCTCCTCTGTCTCCGTCGGAAGTCCCAGCATAAAATACAGCTTTACCTTGCTCCATCCGCCTTCGAAGGCCTGTCCCGCCCCTTCCAGGATATCCTCTTCCGTAAGCCCTTTATTGATTACATCCCTCATCCTCTGAGAACCCGCTTCCGGCGCAAAA
Organism: uncultured Mediterraneibacter sp.; assembly: GCA_944376695.1. GTDB lineage: Bacteria > Bacillota > Clostridia > Lachnospirales > Lachnospiraceae > Mediterraneibacter. The sequence continues at coordinate 99,722 of CALWDM010000001.1, forward strand.
GTAAGGCTGCTTTTCCTGATATCCTGGACGCGGCTCATGACATCCAGAGAAAAAGCGTCGATGCGCAGAGACGGGAGTGAGATATTGATTCCCCTGTCTTTGAACTCATCGATCAGGAAAGTCACAAGCTCTTTCAATTCAGAGTAATCACTGGAACTCAGGGAACTCAGAGAGATTTCCTCATGGCCTGTATTTTTCAACATAGCACGGGCGTATTCTTTGAGTTTTTCCACATTCCGCTCCCTCGTAGGGCGGTAGATCATCCCGGCCTGGCAGAAACGGCATCCCCGGATGCAGCCGCGCTGGATCTCGAGCACTACTCTGTCCTGGGTCGCTTTGATAAAAGGAACCACCGGCTTCATGGGATAAGGGCTGTCTGTCACTTCCATGACAGCCTGCTTCTTTATCTTTTCGGGAGCGTGCGCATTATTGGGCGTAAATGACAGCAGCGTCCCGTCTTCCCTGTAGACGGCATCATAAAACTGCGGCACATAGAGGCCTTCGATCTCAGCGGCTCTCTCCAGGAATTCCTTCCGGCTTTTCCCGGATCCTTTCCACTCTTTATAGGCATCCAGCAGCTCGTCATAAACCGTCTCTCCCTCTCCGATATAAAAGAGATCAAAGAACTCCGCAAGAGGCTCAGGGTTATAGGTGCACGGCCCGCCGCCGATCACAATGGGATCTGCGTCCGTCCGATCTGCCGCGTGGAGAGGGATATGGCTCAGTTCCAGGATCTGAAGGATGTTTGTATAGCACATCTCAAACTGGATCGTAATGCCGAGGAAGTCAAAATCCTTTACCGGGTCCTGGGATTCCAGGGCAAAGAGGGGGATCTTCTTCTCCCGCATCACCTTATCCAGATCGACCCACGGGGAATAGACCCTCTCACACCAGACGTCGTCCCTGCGGTTGAACATATCGTACAGGATCTGGATGCCCAGGTGGGACATGCCGATCTCATATACATCCGGAAAGCACATGGCAAAGCGGATATCCACCTTGTCTCTGTCCTTCATCACAGAATTCACCTCGCCGCCGATATAGCGAGCCGGCTTTTCAATATTCAGCAGTATTTCATCGCTTAAAGCTAATTTCCTCATACTTTACCTCATTTTATTTTTTCCCAGATCTCCTCATCGAATTTCCGGTCTTTATAATAGTAAGGCCGGTCCGCTTCGGTGATCTCCCGGATCACCCGGCAGGGATTGCCCGCTGCACAGACATTGGCCGGAATATCCTTTGTCACGACGCTTCCCGCGCCGATCACAGCATTGTCTCCGATCGTGACGCCGGGGAGAATGACACAGCTTCCGCCGATCCATACATTGTCACCGATCGTAACAGGGATCCCGTACTCATAGCCGGAATTCCTGCTGTCAGGATGAATGGGATGCCCCGCTGTATAGATGGATACATTCGGGCCGAACATTACATGATTTCCGATCCGGATCTTCGCCACATCCAGCATGACACATCCGGTATTTGCATAGAAATTCTCGCCCAGAATGATGTGCGTCCCGTACTCGCAGTGGAAGGGCGGCTCAAAGTACATGTTTTCACCGTGGACAATCCCCGCCTCATCCAGAAATTTTCTCCCTGCTTCCGGGTCAAAGGGCATAACCATATTATATTGTCTGATTGCTTTTTTGGCAGTCAATTGTTCTTCCATGACACTGGCATCAGAATAATATGCCATTTCGTGGTCTCTTCGGTATCTGTTATCCATATTCTCCTCCTTACTTGAATCTGTTCGTTCTATTTTACACCGACTTTATGCAGAAAACAACAAAAAAGTGACCTCTGTCATATGGTCAGTAAAACAGAGATCACTTTGTCTGTTTGTAAAGAAATAAACAAAAAAGCTTACCTTTCTTCACAGATTCTTCCACGCTTCCACTGCTGCATCCATATCAAACTCTTTCCCGATCTGATTCACAATGGACGTACTGTTTACCTCAGCCACCCCGGCATTGCTCTGATCCATGTATACAAAGCAGATAAAACACAGAATACCAATCACCAGGCGTAAATAGAAGCTTCCGCCTGTCTGTTCTTTCTGTCCCTCTTCTCTGTGGTACAGCTCATGATAGATCCTGCCATATCTGGGGTGAACGGCAGGGATGTCCCTGCGTTCATCGTACAGCCTCCTCGTCTGCCGGAGAAGCTCTCTGCGGCGCATTTCCGAATCATTCATATACTGTTCCTTCCCTTCCCCGCGATTCCTTCTCCCTGCTCCCCATCGATTCGTGTCACGGACGAAGTCCGTACCTGATGTACAGGCAAGATAAAAGGCAAGTCATACGGTATTGCCAGCTACAATATCCTATGTCTCTGCCTCTTTTATTAGAACCGGACAGTTACCGCCCGTCAGCCGCCCCGTCTGGTTTCCTGTATTTCCGCTATCTGTCCGCGAGCTCCTCCGTAATATCCTCCCACGTCACGCCCCGCTCCACCATGAGCACCATCGCGTGGTAAAGGAAGTCTGCGAGCTCATATTTTATTTCTTCCGGATTGGGATTCTTTGCGGCAATCACGATCTCTGTCGCCTCCTCCCCGACTTTCTTCAAGATTTTATCCAGCCCTTTATCAAACAGATAATTCGTATAGGAGCCCTCTTTTGGATTCCGCCTGCGGTCCATGATCGTATCATAGACGGATTCAAATATCTGGAGAGGATTTTTTGCGTCATGGTCCGTACCTACGATTGTTGTGTAGAAGCACGAACGGTTTCCTGTATGGCATGCCGCCCCGATCTGCTCTACCTTTGCAAGGATGGTATCTCTGTCACAGTCCGCGGCAAGAGAGCGAACGTACTGATAGTGCCCGGATGTCTCTCCCTTCACCCACTGGCACTGTCTGCTCCTGCTGTAGTAAGTCATGCGCCCTGTCTTGACAGTATGGTCGAATGCCTCTTCATTCATATACGCCATCATCAGGACTTCGTTTGTCTTATAGTCCTGTACGATGACCGGGATCAGTCCCTGCTCGTTCAGTTTAAACTCAGAAAACTCCATCACGCTCTCAAAGGAAGTCATCTGGATGCCCGCATCCGAGCAGATTTCCTTGAATTCATTAAAATCCATGTCCAGGCTGCTGACAAACATGCCTGATACCCCTTTTACGCCGTCTGATTTCAGGATACGCAGGATCTCCGACTGCTCCATCGTATCTGTAAGGACTACGCAGGGAACGTCTGTCACATTGATAACCGAGTTCAGGTCCAGCCTGTGCATGAATACGATCTCTGTGCTGTATTCCTCGATCAGATGCTGCTGCTTAAAGAGAGCGTCAAAATCATTGAGGGATACCGCGATCCTCTCTTTTCCGAACCGCTTTGATACTTCCTCGATCAGATCGATGGAGGAACGCCTGGAAAAGTTCAGGACCGCTCTCTTCGCGCCTGCGTAAAGCAGCTTCTTCACATCCTCTGTCCGTCTGATATTCCCTCCCGCAATCATCGGGATACTGATGACGCGGCTGATCTTACGGATCAGATCAATTGACTCATCATGTTCTTCCTCGCTGTCTGAGAGGTCAAAGACGATCAGCTCGTCAGCCCCTTTTTCACTGTACTGCTTTGCCAGTTCAATGACATCGTCAGCCATGACCGACCTGTCGTCAAACCATTTCACTGCCTTCCCGCCGTCGATAAATATACACGGGGTCAGTCTTTTATAGCTCATGTATCTCTTCTCCTTTTTTCTCCATTCTCAGAGGGTCCCTTTTGTGGACCACACCCCCTGAATCCGTGGCTCCGGCGACACTGCCATGTCGAGCGCCTTTCCGAATGCCTTAAACATTGCCTCCGCCATATGGTGGTTATTTCCTTTTTCCATGATCTTCACATGCAGGTTTATCGCCGCGCTGTATGAGACGGCATAGAAAAACTCCCGCACCATTTCCGTGTCCATTGTCCCCAGAGCGGGCACGGTAAACTCTGCATCATATTTCAGATAAGGACGCCCGGAGAGATCCACCGCGCACAGAGCCAGCGTTTCGTCCATGGGAAGGATAAAATATCCGTACCGCTTGATCCCCGCCTTGTCTCCCAGGGCATCCGCGATCGCCTGCCCAAGCACGATCCCCGTGTCCTCTATGGTGTGGTGGCTGTCCACTTCCACATCCCCCCGCACCTTTACTTCCAGGTCAAAGAGCCCGTGGCGCGCGAACCCGTCCAGCATATGGTCAAAGAACGGGATCCCGGTGTCGATCTTATTTAAGCCCTGTCCGTCAAGATTGATCTTCAGGCTGATATCAGTCTCTTTCGTCTTTCTTATGAAGGTTCCGATTCGCTGTTCCATCTCATCTCTCCTCCTGTCTGTCCTTATCCTGTGCATCCTTACCGTCAAAACGCACTTTGATGGAATTCGCATGGGCAGTCAGATGCTCCGCCTCTGCAAACTGCTCGATGTCCGTATGAATCTTTTCCAAAGCGTCTCTCGAATAGGATATAATGCTTGATTTCTTGATAAAATCATCAACGGACAGCGGCGAGAAGAATTTTGCTGTCCCGTTTGTCGGCAGGACATGGTTCGGTCCGGCAAAATAATCTCCCAGCGGCTCGCTTGAATATTTCCCGATAAAGATCGCGCCCGCATTGCGGATCTTTGTCATCACCTCAAAGGGATCTGCTGTCATGATCTCCAGATGTTCGGACGCAATCTCATTCGCCGCATCGATTGCATCTCCCAGCGTCTCCGCCACAAGGATATGTCCGTAGTTATCCAGTGATTTCTGTATGATCTCTCCTCTGGAAAGCCGGCTTATAAAAGTGTCCGTCCAGTCGGATACTTTTTCTGCAAGCTCCATGCTTGTGGTCACGAGGATCGCGCTCGCGAGCTCATCGTGCTCTGCCTGTGAGAGAAGGTCCGCAGCCACACAGCGGGGATCCGCCGTCTCATCCGCCAGGACAAGGATCTCGCTGGGCCCGGCGATGGAGTCAATGCTGACATGCCCGTACACCGCTTTCTTTGCCAGAGCCACGTAGATGTTTCCCGGGCCCACGATCTTATCCACCTTCGGGATGCTCTCCGTGCCGTATGCCAGAGCGGCGACTGCCTGCGCCCCGCCGGCTTTATAAACTTTGTCCGCTCCTGCCTCTTTTGCGGCGACGAGAGTCGTTGGCGTCACCTTCCCGTCTTTTCCCGGAGGCGTCACCATGATGATCTCATCCACTCCTGCCACCTTCGCGGGCATGATGTTCATGAGCACGGACGAGGGATACGCCGCCTTTCCGCCGGGCACATAGACCCCGACCTTCGCCAGGGCAGTTATTTTCTGTCCCAGGATGGTACCGTCCGGCCTGCTGTCAAACCAGCTGTACTGCATCTGTTTCTCATGGTAGGAACGGATATTGACAAGCGCCTTCCTGATTACTTCGATCAGGCCGGGATCCACCTTGTCATACGCCTCCCTGATCTCCTCCTCAGTCACAAGGATGTCTGACGCGCTGATCTTCGCTCCGTCAAATTTCTTCGTGTATTCGAACAGCGCCTCATCCCCGCGCTCTTTTACCGCGTCAAGGATCACGCGCACACTTTCTTCATATTTCCCGTAACTGTTGGGGCTGCGCTTTAACAGGTCCTCCAGCAGGTTTTTCTTCGTATTCTGGTCAAGTCTCTCTATCCGCATAATTTCCTCCTGACTTACTTTTCTCTGAGTAAAGCCCGCAGATCTGTGATCAGCTTTTTGATCCGTTCATTTTCCATGCGCATGCTCACCGGATTGACGATCATGCGCGCAGAAAGAGGGCACACTTCCTCAAGGACGACGAGCCCGTTTTCCTTCAGGGTAGAGCCTGTCTCCACGATGTCCACGATCACTTCGGACAGTCCGACGATCGGCGCGAGCTCGATGGAGCCATTCATCTTGATGATCTCCACAGTCTGATGCTTTTTATTATAGAAATAGTCTTTTGCGATCTTCGGATATTTCGTTGCGACACGGATCAGCTCCCTGTGCTGCAGAAGCTCCGCAGCATCCTCATAGCCGCAGACACACATCCGGCATTTCCCAAAGCCCAGGTCAAGCACCTCGTGCACTTTCCTGCCTTCTTCTATGATCGTATCCTTTCCGACGACTCCGATATCCGCCGCCCCGTATTCCACATAGGTGGGGACATCCGGTCCCTTCGCGAGGAAGAATCTCAGCTTCAGCTCCTCGTTCGTAAAGATCAGTTTCCTGGAATCTTTGTCTTTCATCTCCTCACAGGTGATGCCGAGCCTTTCCAGCATATCGAGAGTTCTGCTGGCGAGGCGTCCCTTTGTGAGGGCAAATGTCAGATATCTCATAAATCGTGCTCTCCTTTAATCTACACCCGGTATCTTTACCAGTTTTTCGGCTCCTGTCCGCAGGTTTACCATCTCGATCTTCTGGTCGTCTCTCAGATAGAGCATAGCAGCGGCAGAGGTACGCTTTGCGTAATTTTCATAGATTTCCCGCTCTTCCTCAGATTCCCGCTTTACCAGCTCGATGTTCCGCCCTTTTCTGCGGAAGCTGCACGCAAGGGCAACTGCCTGCTCCTCTGTTGCCTCTGTATAGACGATGAGATTGCGGTGGATGGTCTCCACGGGGATCTTCTGCCTGCCGAGAGCGCCCATGAGTTCATCCAGGAGGATCGCAAAACCGATGGACGGGGTGTCTTTCCCGAACTTCTCCAGAAGATGGTCGTACCGTCCGCCCCTGACCACCGCGTCTCCTGTGCCGAAAGTATACGCACGGAAAATGATGCCGGTGTAATAGCCGTAATTCCCGATCATGCTCAGGTCGAAGGTAATATGGTCGTCCGCGCCGTAAAGCCTGAGGAGACGGAAGATCTGCTGGAGCCGCGTGACCGCAAGCCTCGCGTCCAGATCCGGCGCAGCGATCATCGCCTGTTCCAGCACCTCCGGTCCTCCTGTGAGTTCCGGGAGGAGACGGAACGCCTCTCTCACGCTTTCTTTTACTTCATGCGCATCCAGGATCTCCTCGATCCCGAAGAAATTCCGGTTTGTGATAAGAGCGCGGATCTCTCTGCTCTCCTCTTCCCCCAGCCCGGCCGCTTTCAGGAGGCTGCGGATAAAGTCCACATGCCCGAGGCTGATCTGAAATTCCTGAAGCCCGATCTGTTTCAGGCTGTCCGCCACCATTGCCAGCATCTCTGCGTCCACTTCTACAGAGTCCAGTCCGATCAGCTCTGCGCCGAGCTGTGTATTCTCCTTTAACCTTCCCTGGTAACTGGAATGATTGATAAACGTATTCCCCGCATAGCAGAGGCGGATAGGCATATCCTCCGACTCAAACAGAGTTGCGGCAGCCCTCGCCACTGACGGCGTGATATCCGGGCGCAGCGCCAGGATACTGCCCTCACGGTCAAAAAATTTATAAAGCTCCTGGGTCGAGGTGGATCCGATCTCCTTTCGGAAGACCTCGTAATATTCAAACGTTGGAGTCTGTATATCCTGATATCCGTACAGATGCAGTACTTTGCTGAGTTTTCTCTGGAGTGCAAGTTTGGTCTCACATTCTTTGCTGTAGATATCCCGGACGCCTTCCGGGGTATGAAGTTTCTGTTCCATAAAGCGCTCCTTTCACTTTAACGTGCTAACACGTTAAAATACTCTTGTAATTATACGGATTTTCCAGATGTCTGTCAATCCCTGAGATCCAGGTCTTTCTGGATATAGTCAAGGTACGGGACAAAGTAGCCGTTCTTAAGCTGCATGGACCAGTCCGGCTCCAGTTCGTCATACCGGAAGCTCTTCCGCCCTCCCTGCATGCCCCGGTCCCAGAATTTTTTTATCTGACTGTACCGCATATAATACAGCTCATCCCGTTCTGTATAGTAGATAAGCAGGAAGGATACGCCGCCCTGGCGCTCAAATTTCCCCATAAAATCGATCTGATGTTCATGCACGTTCTGGAGAGGGAACGTATCTGCACGGCACTCTTTGGCGTCAAAGCAGACCGGGATCCCCTGCACTGCTCCAATGTAATCTACGGTACTGATCTTGTCAAAATACGCCAGAGTAATGCGCCTGCTCTCCTGGTCGATCTTTACCGGAGTGATGGGCGTCGGTATTTTCTGCACCAGCGCCAGCCCCAGTTCACCGTACCTCTCATTTGTGTGGTTGATAAACTCTTCCAGCGTGGACCCTCTTAAGCCTCTGGAACTCCATGTCGCCATACTAGATCACTCCTTTGTCCTCACAGATTTTCCGGAACAGGGAAGGCGGCGGGGCTTTGATCTCTTTCCCCGAGATCCCGGAAAGGGCGCCGCCGCACTCAGGAACGCAGAGCCTGTGCGAATGGAGCAGCTGACCGGACAGCCCGTATTGTTTTTTCAGCTTTTCATTAAAAGCCCGGTCCCCGTACTTATAGTCCCCGGCAATGGGATGTCCCTGGGATGCGAGATGGGCGCGGATCTGATGGGTCTTGCCCGTGATCAGATGGACCTCCAGCAGAGTAACTCCTGCCCTGGATGCGAGCGGATGGTACTCTGTCTCGATCACGGACGCGTCTTTCTCTTTTTCCCTTTTTACGGATACGGTATTCCTCTTTCTGTCTTTTGTCAGATAACCTCTGATCCGGCAGCCTTCCGTCACCTCCCCTTTCACAAGACAGAGATAATATTTCTGAAGGCTCCGTTCCCGGAACATTTCGCTGAGCTCCTGGAGCGCCGGGAGCGTCTTCCCCGCCGCGACGATGCCGCTTGTATTCCGGTCCAGGCGGTTGCACACTGATGGACGGAATGTCTGAAGCTCCTTTTCTGTGATCTGCCCGCTCTCTAGCAGATAGGCGGTCAGATATTCTACAAGGGAGACGTCGCCGGGCGCCGCTTTCTGGGACAGCATGCCTGCGGGCTTGTTTATAAAGATTGTATGCCTGTCTTCATATAATATGTCAGGCTCCGCCCCTCTTCTGCCCTGCGCCGCCAGATAATGCTCTGAGGTTCTGCTCTGCGAGAACTTGCAGATCGTGTCGTCTGAAAGGAAGAGATTCACAGTATCCCCGGTGGAGAGCATCTCATTCCCTGATGCCTTTTTCCCGTTTAATGTGATATTCTTTTTTCGGAGCATCTTGTACAGGAAACTCTTCGGAGCTCTGTCCATATATTTCCCCAGAAATTTATCCAGGCGCTGTCCTGCCTCATTTGAGCCGATGCACAGTTCTTTCATAACCAGCCTCTTTCCGCTACATGGAAATATTCAGGATGATCCCCCGGATCCCTTCTTCCCTTTCCTTTGTGTCTGCTTTTTCTACTGCCGCGATATTGTCCAGCCCTTCAGCCCTTGTGATAAAGGGCCTGTATTCATTCAGCACGCGGACAGCGAGTTCGGTATAACCGTTTTGTTTCAGCATGGCTTTGATATGGTCAGAGACCATTTTCAGGTCCACCTTTTTATAATGGGTATACCCGAAGATATTGCTGCCAGAGATCACGATGCAGTCCACGGGCATGATCTTCTCCTCACTTGTGACGACCAGGTCATAGCAGACGGTAAGGTGGGATGTCTTACTTTTGATCTCATCTGCCACATCCTGTTCGATGGAGCGGTATGGGAACCTGGCGATCACGCCTACAAGCGCCTTGCCCGCCGGAAGACAGCCCAGGATCGCTATCACGGTAAGCAGGTTCAGCCTTGTCCCGGTCTGAGAATATCCGAGAAAGAACACCGCGGCAACAATGCCGAAATAGATAACCGTCCTTATGATCTCCACCTTTTTCTTGTAATCCAGATAACCTGGAGTGCCTTTTTGTACTCTTGTCATTTTGTAACGAACTCCTCCGCCTTAAGTATCAAACTGTGGGGCAGCAGTTTTGCTCCCAGGCGCGCGGTCTTTATCCCCGCGCCGTATACGGAGACCGCGCGTTTTCTGCGGCTGTCTGAAAGCGCTTTTCGGACCACCTCTTCTGCTCCGGCAAGCGTCAGCTTCTTCAGCGGAGCTGTCAGTTCCCCGCTGACGGAGAAAAATTCCGTGTCCACGGGGCCCGGACATACTGCAGTCACACAGATGCCGCAGTGCCGCAGCTCAGAGCCAAGCGCTCTGGAAAAGCTCAGAACATAAGCTTTTGTCGCCGCATATACGGCGAAGCCGTTCTGCGGGCAGAACGCTGCGGCAGAGGCCAGGTTGACGATCCGGCTTCCCCTGCTCATCCACGGCAGCGTCATCTGCGTCATGCGCGTAAGGGCGCGGCAGTTCAGATCGACCATGTCGGTCTGGAGCTTCTTCCCCTCGCCGGCGATGTCGACAAAGCTGCCGCTTTTCCCGAATCCGGCGGAATTGACGAGCATCCTCACATCCGGGCAGAGCTCTTTCAGGGAGCGGTGGTATTCCTTATACACCTGCTTTTTCAGCAGATCTCCCTCAAAAATCCTGACAGGTATGCGGCACTGTTTCTTTAACGCCTCCAGACGTTCTCTTCTTCTCGCGATCACCCAGATCTCATCCAGGTTTTTATAAAAATATCCCAGCTGGCGCGCGAACTCTTTCCCCATTCCCGAGGATGCGCCTGTCACAACTGCGATCCGTATCTGTTTTTTCATATTCTGCCTCATTTCTTTTTGTGAATATTCCGTATCGTCTTTTTCTTTCTTTTCCGTTCCGGCTGGACCTTCCGGCTGTCCGCGCCGTTTGCACGGTCTGCATTTTTACTGCGTCCTGCATTTTTTGCCTGACCGGCGGCCCAGCTCCGGGCGGGCTGCTCCGCGTGTCCCGCCTTAATTCTCGGACGGATCAGGCACTTCGGCCCGTATCCGATCAGGTCGGTCCTGCCTGCTTTTCTCAAAGCCTCCTCCACAAGATCATAGAGCTTTGGATCCCGGTACTGGATCAGCGCCCTCTGCATAGCCTTCTCATGAGGGCTTTTCGGTACATAGACCGGCTTCATGGTCCGCGGGTCAAGTCCTGTATAGTACATGCAGGTAGAGAGGGTGGACGGCGTGGGATAAAAATCCTGCACCTGCTCCGGCATGTAGCCAAGATCCCGGCAGTATTCCGCCAGTTCCACAGCCTCTTTCAGCGTGGAACCGGGATGGGAAGACATCAGGTATGGGACAAGATACTGCTTTTTCCCGAGCCGGTCATTCATCTTATGGAACTGGCGTGTGAATTCTTTGTATACGCTGTTCTGAGGTTTCCCCATAAGGGAGAGCACCTGGTCTGACACATGCTCTGGCGCTACTTTCAGCTGGCCGCTCACATGGTACTCGCACAGCTCCCGGAGGAAATCCTTCTTCCGGTCAGCCAGCAGATAGTCAAACCGGATGCCTGACCGGATGAACACTTTTTTCACGCCGGGCACATTCCGCAGTTTCTTCAAAAGGGACACATAATCACTGTGGTCCGCGTCCAGGTTTTTACATGGAGCCGGGAACAGGCACTGGCGGTCCCGGCAGACGCCGTGCTCCATCTGTTTCTGGCAGGACGGGTGGCGGAAATTCGCGGTGGGCCCGCCCACGTCGTGGATGTATCCTTTGAAATCTGTTTCTCCTGTGATCATCTCCGCCTCTTCCAGGAGAGAATCATGGCTCCTGGTCTGGACGATCCGCCCCTGATGGAAGGTCAGGGCACAGAAGCTGCATCCGCCGAAACATCCTCTGCTGCTGATCAGGCTGAAGCGGATCTCCGATATGGCAGGCACGCCGCCCTTTTCCTCATAGGACGGGTGATACGTCCTTGTATACGGAAGGGCGTAAACATCGTCCATTTCCATCGTAGAGAGAGGTTTTGCCGGCGGATTCTGCACAACATAGAGATGATCCGAATAGGGCTCTGCCAGCTGTTTCCCGGTGAAAGCGTCTGTATTCCTATACTGCGTATAAAAGCTTCCCGCATAGTTTTCTTTATCCTGCTTCAGCTCCTCATAGGACGGGAGGAATTCTGCGCCGCGGATCCGCTCCCGGTCTCTGACCTTGACCACTGTCCCGTCAATGTAAGTCAGCTCCTCCACCGGGATCCCTGCGTCCAGCGCTTCCGCGATCTCAACGATCGAGCGCTCGCCCATGCCGTAAGAGATGATATCTGCCCCGGAATCCAGGAGGATCGACCGTTTCAGGGAGTCTGACCAGTAATCATAGTGGGCGAGCCTTCGAAGGCTTGCCTCGATCCCGCCCAGGATGACCGGTATCTCTTTATAGGACTGGCGGATCAGATTCCCGTATACCGTACAGGCATGATCCGGGCGCTTCCCCATCTCTCCTCCCGGCGTGTAGGCGTCCGTCTTCCGGCGTTTCTTTGAGACCGAATAGTGATTGACCATGGAATCCATATTGCCGGATGACACGAGGAAGCCGAGACGGGGTTCCCCAAAGATGCGGATGCTCGAGGGATCCCTCCAGTCCGGCTGGGAGATGATGCCTACCCGGTATCCTCTCGACTCCAGGAGACGGCTTATGATGGCATGTCCAAAGGAAGGATGGTCCACGTACGCATCACCGATCACATAGGCGAAATCGACCTGGTCCCAGCCTCTCTCTTCCATATCAGCCCTGCTCACGGGCAAAAATCTGTCATTCATTCTCTAACCCCGCATTTTTCATAAGATTCATTCATGACTTCATAGAAGTCACGGATAAAATAGTCTGCCAGCCGCTTTTTCTCCCTCTCGTATTTTCTGGAGAAAGCATCGTCAACGGCACACACTTCCATGCCCGCGTTCTTTCCGGCCAGGATCCCGTTCGGCACATCTTCGAACACAAGGCATGCTCCGGGATCGACTTGCAGATCTCCTGCCACTTTCAGATACATATCCGGGGCAGGCTTCCCGGCGCTCACCTCATCGGACGTACAGACGGAGTCAAAATACGCGTTCAGACCGCGGGCATCCAGAGCTGCCTGTGCGATCCTGCGGTCATTGCTCGTAGCGATGCCGAGCCGCACACCCTTTCTTTTCATCTCGTCCAGAAATTCCACTGCCCCCGGCTTTGGAAATACTTTTTCCGCATACAGGCTGACCGTCATCTCCCGCCACTCCTGCATTACCTGCTCCACAGTCTGGTCCAGTGTATGGAAGGTGTCGACAAAATACTGAGCAGTCTCCACATAGCTCATCCCTTCGATATCCTTATGGAATGTCTCGGGCTCTGTCAGCCCATACTTCTCCATATAAATCCGGTCTACTTCCGTCCAGATCCACATGGAATCCACCAGGGAACCGTCCATATCAAAAATGACAGCCTTTTTTCCTTTTAACATAATCGTTTTACCTCTTCTTCTGTCAGCCTGCGGTATTCTCCCGGGGCCAGCTTCTCATCCAGCGCAAGGCTGCCCATGCTGAGACGTTTCAGATAAACGACCTCTTTTCCCACTGCCCGGAACATCCTCTTTACCTGATGGAAGCGTCCCTCCCGGAGCGTGACCCGGACCTCAGAAGTTTCTCCAGCGTCCAGGATCTCCAGTTCTGCCGGGAGCGCGGGCTTATCGTCCCCGATATCCAGCCCCCGGGCAAACGCCTCTCTCTCCTCATCCGTTACCCGCCCGCGGATCCGCGCGTAATACACTTTGTCCACATGCTTTTTCGGCGATAAAAGCCGGTGCGCCAGCTCCCCGTCATTTGTGATGAGGAGAAGTCCTTCTGTGTCTTTATCCAGCCTTCCCACAGGGAAGAGATCCCCCCGGCGGGCTGCCGGCCTTCCCTGCTCGCTCCCCTCCCGGCTGAGCAGGTCGATCACAGTCTTTTCTCTTTTATCTTCCGTGGCTGAGACGACGCCGGCAGGCTTGTTCAGCATAAAATACTCGTATTCCGCATACACGGCCGGCTCATCCCTCCAGCATACACGGTCCTTCTCTGTATTGATCTTTGTCTCCGGCTTTCGGATAACCTGGCCGTTCACTGTCACATTTCCTTTCACAAGTTCCTTTTTCACCTGGCTTCTGGTGCCATATCCCATCTCAGCCAGGAATTTATCAAGCCGTATGATCATAAGGACTGCCACCGCCATCCCGGGAGATACTTATTTTTCAGAGTCTGGTTTCCCAGCTTTCCGAATCCCAGAGGATACCCGTCCACGCAGACCAGATACCATCCCTTCTCCCCGGGCCGCGTCAGATCCTCCACATTAAGAGTTTCCCCTTTTAAGTATTTGACCACCCTCTCGTCAGAGACAGGGAGATCGATGATATGAGCATACTCTTCTTTTTTCAGGTTCATGGCAAAAGCCTGGCTCGGCTCAAACCGCTTTTTCTTCAGCTCCCCGAGAAGAAGCCCTGTCCTTAAGAACCGGATCCCCTTCAGCGGCGGCGCTCCTTCCGGCATATAGTAGACCTTATCCCCGCGGATATCGATCCTCTCCGGATCCATCCGCCGGTCCACATCAGCAAGGAATTCCTCCAGCTCTGCGGGAAGGCTTTTCTTTTTTCCACCTGCTTCCTGATGCCGCACTGGTTTCACTGCTTCTGCGGACCCTTTTCTCAGCAGAGCCAGGAAATGCCCTTCCCCTTTCATCCGGTGCGGGAAGATGCGGACAGTCTTCCTGAGACGCTCATCTTTTGACAAAACCATCTCAGGCATCCCTTCGGCAAATCTCTCATAACCTTCGATCTCACACACCTCAAACTGAGGATACTCATTCAGCAGGTATTCGATCGTCTGCTCATTTTCCTCTGGAGAAAAGGTGCACGTAGAATACAGCAGCATCCCTCCCTCCCGGAGCATCTCAGCCGCCTGGGTGATAATGCTCCTCTGGATCTTTGAGAAATAGTCGGGTCCGTGCTCCTCCCAGGCGCGGATCATCTTCCGGTCCTTCCGGAACATTCCCTCTCCCGAGCATGGGGCGTCGATCAGTATCTTGTCAAAATATCCTTTAAAATAAGGGACCAGCCTGCCCGGCTCCTCGCTCAGGACGAGGACATTGCCGATGCCGAACAGTTCCAGGTTCTTAAGCAGCCCTTTTGCCCTTGAACTGCTCAGGTCATTGGCGGCAAGCACGCCTGTTCCGCTGAGCTTTGCCCCCAGTTCCGTGGCTTTGCCTCCCGGCGCCGCGCACACGTCCAGCACCCGGTCTCCCGGTTCCACCGGCAGGCGGTCAGCCGGGGTCATGGCGCTTGGCTCCTGGATATAATACAGACCTGCAAAATAGTACGGATGCTTCGCGGGATGGCAGTTTTCGCCATCATAATAAAACCCGTTCCTGATCCAGGGAACAGGCTCCAGCGCCCACGGCGCGATCTTTAAAAAATCTTCTGTTGAGATCTTCGCTGTATTTACACGGAGCCCGTAATGGCGCGGTTCGTCAAAGCATTTTTCATACTCGTCATATTCTCCGCCGAGAAGGGCTCTCATCTTTTGTTCAAATTCTGCCGGAAGGCCGTTCATATGTTTTCCTCCATAGCCGGTCTGCACCGGCGGTTACTGCGTATTCATCCAGACATTATATCACGTTTTTCCTGTGTGCGGAACCCCCTGATACGAAGTGTCACCCGGCGCGGCATCCTGCATTTTATCCGAAATTTCCGCTTATTTTGTGTTCTTCCACATACAAAAGTGCGGGGTACGGGTTTACGCTGATCTCCTGTCCGTCCTCATAGAGATAGATCCCCACATGGAGATGGACCGGGAACTTCCCTCTCGTCCCCTCTTCCGTCCCATACCCGGTATCTCCCATAAAGCCGAGAAGCTCTCCGGCCTCCACATGATCTCCTTCCCGGATGTCCGAATAGGAATCCAGATGCGCATAGTAAAAATAAGCGCCGTGGGGAGCACGTATCCCCAGGCGCCAGCCGCCCAGCTCCAGCCACCCTTTGCTTTCCACGATCCCGTCCGTCATACTGACTACAGGGAAAACCCCGGGTTCGTTCACAGAAGGCATGATGTCTGTTCCTTCATGTCCCCTTTCGCCTCCGTAAGAACGGTCAAACATCCAGGAATCCTCAAAGGAAACTGTCAGCCTCTTTCCTTCTGACGATTCGGCAACCGGGAAATACGCAAGGTCATCCCATACCGCCTGGCACGCAGAAAGGTACTCTCCCCAGCCTTTCGCCCTCTCCCAGCGCTTTCTGGCAGCAGACGTCTTTTCTCCCGTAACGGGAAATGATTCTCTGCCAAATTCACTCTCCAGCCAGTATACTGCAAGCGTCTCCCCCGGAGCTTCGATCTTCCTGAGCTTTTCCATAGCCTCTTTCGAAACCGTCTGTCTGCGGAATCCATCTGAAAACAGAATTCCATCTGAAAGCCTGCTTTTCTCACTGCTGTATTCCAGGCGGGGGATCCAGATTCCTGTGAAAAACACAAGAAGGAACAGTAACATACTATATCGAACTATTTTTCCGGAAGATTTTTTCAAAAACTCTCTCCTCTGCCAGCTTCAAACTATATCACACTATATGATCCCTGCATAACGATCATGCTTTTGTCATATATCTGAAATGACCGTGCAGGATATATCTGAAATGACCGTACAGGAAGGAGGGGATCCGGATAAAAAAGCATTCCGTCAAACAGTATTTCCCGGGCATCCTGATATTTTTTCTTTTTACAGCCATGCTCTTTTCCCCCCGCAAAGTTTTTTCCGGCGCTGAGGACGGGCTCCTCCTCTGGTTCAATATTGTGTTCCCTACCTTATTTCCGTTCATGCTGATCTCCGGACTGATGATGGCAGGCGGCGGACTGTCCGTCATCTCCAGATTCTTCGGGAAAGCGCTCGGGAGGATCTTTGCAGTCTCGGGAAGCGGAGCCTTTGCTGTGCTGACCGGCTTCCTCTGCGGTTACCCCATGGGGGCAAAAGCGGCCGCGGATCTGCTGCGCTCCGGCAGGATCACAAAAAACGAGGGCCAGTATCTGCTCTCTTTCTGCAACAATACAAGCCCTGCATTTGTTATAAATTTTGTCGTGTGGAAGACACTGGAGCGGGAAGATCTGCTGGCCCCCAGTCTCATCATCCTTTTCGGCGTGCCGGTCTTTTTGAGTTTCTTCTTCCGCAGATTCTATCTGAAAGGGCAGAGATCTTTCCGGGCTCCTGAGGGTTCCCGGGATACCCCCGGCCGCACTCCTGACTTTTCCCTCTTCGATACCTGCATGATGGACAGTTTTGGATCAATCGTTAAAGTGGGCGGATATATCATCGCTTTCTCGATCCTTCTCTCTCTCTGCCGGGATATCGGGGACCTTCCCGCTGTAAATTTTCTTCTCCCCTCGCTGGAAATCACGAACGGTGTGGTCATGCTCCGTGAAAAAATCCGGGATCTCAGGCTCTGTTATCCACTCATCATGGGACTGACCTCATTCGGGGGATTCTGCTCTGTCGCGCAGACTGACTGCATGCTCCAGGGCACCGGGATCCACATCCTGCCCTATCTCGCGCAAAAGCTGGCTGCCGCTGCGGCAGCCAGCTTCCTGGCATATCTCTATATAACGCTTGTTCAGATGGTCCCGTCCTGACCGTAGCTGTCGGAATCTTCCTCCGGGATATCCAGTTCCGCACGGTTGGAGCGGACAGTGTCATAGCATTCCTGAAGGGAATTGATCAGTCCGTCGTATTTTGTCGTGTAACTGTCAAGCGTGTGCCCGATAATGCTCTCTGCGTTGGCGAGCAGATCGTCTGTATACTGGATCGCCCCGATCCGTATCTCGTTGGCGTCCCTCGTCGCATTATCGATGATCTCCTGAGCCTGCGCCGTCGCCTGTGTGACGATCTCATTTGCCTGCGCGTATGCCTGCTGCATGATCTCATGCTCGCTGACCAGCTCTGTCGTCTGGACCTGCGCCTCCTCGATCATCGCGTCAGCCTTCGCCTGGGCGTCCGCAAGGATCGCATCCCTGTTGGCAATGATTTTCTGATAGCGCTTGATCTCGTCCGGTGTCTTCATTCGGAGCTCTCTCAACAGCTCATCCAGGTGCTCCTTATTTACAATGATCTTTGTCGTGGACAACGGCTGAAACTTACAGTCCCGGTCAATGTACTCTTCGATTTCTTCGATAATCTGCTCGATACGGCTGCTCATTTGTTACACTCTCCTTTTGTATTCATCTTTTTTCTAAGCTCCACAGCAACTGCTTCCGGCACAAACTGTGATAAATCCCCCCCAAAAGCAGCGATCTCCCTCACTGTGGTGGAGCTCAAATACGAATATTCAATACTGGTCGTCAGAAACATAGTCTCAACATTTGGTTCCAGTTTATGGTTGGTCTGCGACATCTGGAGCTCATATTCAAAGTCCGTGATCGCCCTCAGTCCCCTTATGATCAGACCCGCTTCCATCCCTGAAGCGAAATCGACCAGAAGCCCGTGGAACGGTACGATACTGACATTCTCCAGATCTTTCGTCACTTCCTTTAACATTTTAACACGTTCTTCCACAGAAAACAACGGCATTTTCGCTTTATTGCACAACACTCCGACAATAAGTTCGTCCACCAGTCTGGAAGATCTGCGGATGATATCAAGATGTCCGTATGTAACCGGGTCAAAGCTGCCCGGATAGATTCCCTTTAACATATTTCTTCCCTTCCCGCCTTCTCGATAAAGACATGTTTATTTGTCTTATACACCTTTTCCCTGACCACCGTCAGCCCCAGGTTATCCACGTAGGAAAAGTCCGTATCCCGGGAGGCTTCCACAATGATAACCGTATCCTCGTATACAAGCCGGGAATCTGAAAGATACTCCAGGACTTTTCTCTCCAGTCCGCGGTCATAGGGCGGATCCATAAAAATAAAATCAAAGATCCTGTCCCCTTCCAGACGGTAGAGCGCATCCATTACATCTGTGGTGACCGTCATCGCCCTGGAGGCAAGCCGCGTAAACTTAAGGTTCTCCTTAATGCATGCCATGGCCTTTGGGTTATTTTCTACAAAGACCGCTTCTTTCGCGCCCCTGCTGAGCGCTTCGATCCCGATCCCGCCGCTTCCGCTGAAAAGGTCGAGAAAAATACTGTCGAATATGGAAGGGCTGATGATGTTGAATAATGTCTCCTTGATTCTGTCCGTGGTCGGCCTTGTATCCATCCCGTCCAGAGTCTTCAGCCTTAAGCTCCTCGCGCTCCCCGCGATCACTCTCATAGCCGGCACCCCGCTTTCCCAGGCCCGGCAGTTTTTTGCAAGATCAAAAAACTGTCAGATCCATGTAAACTGTAAGGAAAATTTTATCAGAAAAAAGCGCCCAGGTCAATCCCGGGCGCTTTTCTCTTCTGCATTCGGAAAATCCGGATGTTATTTTCCTGCCATCTGTTTTTCCTGCTGCTCGATCATTTTCTTGACCATATAACCGCCGACAGATCCATTCTGCTTGGAAGTAAGGTCACCGTTGTATCCGTCAGATAACGGTACCCCCAGCTCATTGGCCACTTCGTACTTGAATTTGTCCAGAGCGCCCTTTGCCTCAGGCACTGCTGCTCTGTTAGATGAACGACTTGCCATGATCAATTTCCTCCTTTTGCATTTTCGCGGCTCTCTCAGCCGCATCTTGTGTTTTGCAACAGATCATTCCGGCTGCATCTGTATGTAACCTTCTGTTCTTCTGCAGCCGGTCATCATACATCTGCTTTCGGTTTGTTTTCTGTTACGGTGTTAGTATATGGAGGACGGCAGGTTTTAAACTGGAAATTCGTAACAGTTCTTTTTGTTTAATCTGTCTTTTGCTTTATCTGTCTTTTGCTTTTAAAATATAAATCCTGGAGTCGAAATCACAGCAAAAGAGCCCTTCATTCTCCCCGGATGAGCCGTCTGTTGTGATCAGGCCAAGATACATCAGCTCGTCTCCGTAATGCATCCCGGCAGCAGCTTTATGCACAGCCGGCCCTTCCATGTAAGAGCCCTGTATCTCTACATGATATTCCAGCTCAGGATCCAGTCCTTGCAGGCGCAGCCTTGTGTAGGGCATATTGACGCCCACAAGAGTGCGGTACCATCCGGCCAGCGCTTCCCTGCGGTCATCGCTGACAACCATCCATGCGGCTGTATTTCCGTCAAACGGGCTCTGGAGACGGTAAAAGGTGCCAAACTGGATCAGTCGCCTGTATTTTTTCATAAACCGGACCTGTTCTTTCACCTGAGCCTGCTCTCCCTCCGAGAGCAGGTTCAGGTTGAGCTCATAGCCAAACGTGCCGAAATATGCGGTATTCGCCCGCGTGCGCAGCGGTGTGCTGCGGTTGAGCTGATGGTTGGGAGTTATGGACACATGGCTTCCCATGCTGCTGATGGGGTAACAGTAGGAAGTTCCATACTGGATCTTCACCCGCTCTACTGCATCCGTGTCATCGCTGGTCCATGCCTGGGGCGCATAATAGAGCATTCCCGGGTCGAACCGTCCGCCGCCGCTTGCGCAGGATTCAAAGAGCACATGCGGGAACTGCTCTGTAAGTCTCTCGTACAGATCATAAACGCCGAGGATATAACGGTGGTATACTTCTCCCTGGCGGTCCGCCGGCAGGGCTGCGCTGTAACATTCTGTAATGCTCCGGTTCATATCCCATTTGACATAGGAGACCTTTGCCTCCGAAAGGATCTTCTCCATCATCCCGAAAATATGGTCCACGACTTCCCGCCTGGAAAAATCAAGCACATACTGATATCTTCCATGTGACCTGCGGTATCCCGGCGCTGAGAGGATCCAGTCCGGATGCGCCCTGTAAAGGTCTGAATCCGGATTGATCATCTCCGGCTCAAACCAGAGCCCGAACTTCATCCCCATGTCTTCCATGCGCTGTGCAAGGCCCGCGATCCCGTCCGGAAGGCGCTCCGGATTTGCAATCCAGTCGCCAAGCCCGGAGCGCTCGCTGCTGCGCCGCCCGAACCATCCGTCGTCCAGGACAAAAAGCTCCACCCCGCATGCTCTTGCTTTCTCCGCGATCTCCATGAGCTTATCTTCTGTAAAATCAAAATAAGTAGCTTCCCAGTTATTGATCAGGACAGGGCGCTCCCTGTCTCTCCAGTACCCCCTTGCCAGCCGTTTCTGGTACAGTCGGTGGAACGTCTGGCTTAAATGGTTCAGCCCTCTGTCCGTGTATACGATCACTGCCTCCGGCGTCTGGAATTCTTTCCCGGGCTCCAGCTTCCATTCAAAGCCGTGGGGATGGATCCCCATCAGGATCCGGGTCGTATCGTAAGTGTCTACCTCTGCCTGCGCGAGAAAATTCCCGCTGTATACAAGACTGAACCCCACTGCCTCTCCCTGGGATTCGTCCGCTGAGGGCCTCTTCAAAATAAGGAACGGATTGTGGTTGTGGGACGAATGCCCGCGCAGGCTTCCCACTGACTGGATTCCCTGCTCCAGTCGTCTCACTTTCGGCCAGCGCTCCCTTGCCCATGCGCCGGAAAACTGGATCCAGTCATACCCGCTGTCAGGAAGATCCAGACACAGGCTCATAGCTGTCGTCAGCCGCAGATTTTGTTTTCCCCGATTGAGGAACCGGGCGCTGCGCGCAATGATCCCGCCTTTGGCGAACACCGTGTACATCAGCTCCAGCCTGAGCCCTGCCCTCTCATCTTCCAGCCCGATGACCAGAGTCTCCTCCTCCTCCTTTTTCTCCGTATAAGTGGCCGGGAGTCCGGGGAGCTTCGGCTTTCCGGACTCCACCCGGTAATCGCGGAAACAGAATTCCGACACCCGGTTCCCGTTCTCCTGGATCACCTCCGCGGCGGGCATACGGCAGTCGGTTGCTCCAAAGACACCGTATTCCTGTTTAATGTGCTCCATGGAATATGCTTTGTCCGTATCAAAGACACAGGAAGTCATAGGCCGGCCGATGGTCTCCAGAAGATAGGAAAAATCTTCCCGGTCCCGGATCCGTTTCCCAAAATAGAGCTGACCCATCTGGCCGTTCGGCAGTACGGTCATAATGTAACTGATCTCCTGATTGCAGAGATGAAATGTATCCTTTCTATTATTTATGATAATTTCCATAAAAATCAGCCTCCTGTGTCTATAAATATACTATCTGTTTCCGCGTCTGACAAGAGCGCCGGGCATCCGGACATCCACCTGCTTTGGCATTCAGATGACTGACAGGCTGTATGTCCCCGGACCGCTCACAGACAGTTCTCTTTCGTCCCTGTTCAGATAAATCCTGGTCGTAAATGTCATCTCGCCGCCATTGATAAATACTTCGATGATCGAACTGTCCGCCAGGAGCGTCAGTTCCCGGATCGGACAGGACAGCCGCCCGGTCCGCCGTCCTCTTCCGCCGCCGCACTCTGACAGGCGTCCGTCCCTGTCCAGGAAGGAGATTTCCGTCAGATCATCCTGCACCCGGATGATCAGGGCATTGCCCGCCTTACCGAAGCGGATCTCCTGTGCTCCCCCTGCGATGCCGCTGACTTCCAGGAGCGCCGTCCGGCCGTACCAGTCGAAAATCCCGTCCCCTTTCACCTCGTTCGGATCCGGGCTCTGCCAGTTGAGACTTCTCAGCTCCCTGACCGGGGCCTGGAAGACCTTCCCATCTTTTACCGTCAGTTCCCTCGGCAGTGTCAGGCAGTGCTGCCATCCGTTGGCCACGGAAAGATTCCGGTGTGTCTTCTCTGTGTCCGGCAGTCCGGCCCAGCCGATCAGGATGCGGCGTCCATCCTCGGACAGGAACGTCTGCGGGGCGTAGAAATCAAATCCCATATCCCATTCCGTAAAGGATGCCGCCGGATCTTCTGCTTGAGTCAGCACAGAATACCCGGACTGATAGATATTCTGGAACCGTTCCTTCTCGTGTTCCAGCCCCTGGGGGCAGTACGAGAGGATCCTCTCCCCGTCCAGCTCAAAGAGATCCGGGCATTCCCACATATATCCGAACGCATTCTCCGGGACGATCTCCCGGTACAGCTCCCAGTTTTCCCTGTCTTCTGAGGCATAGATCAGGATGCCGCCCCTGTCTCTTCGCGTGCCGTCTTTCTCCCGTCCCCGCGCCCTTGCGCCCAGGATCATGTAATAGACGTCTCTTTCCTTCCAGACCTTGGGATCCCTCACATGGGCAGTGATATCTTTCGGGTAATCTTCCATTCCGAGCAGCTTCTTTTTCTCTGACATATGCTGTCCGTCCTCTGAGCTCACCATGAGCTGCGTGGATATCCTGCCCTTATCAATGTAGTCATAGTCCCCCGGCAGCTTTACATTGCCTGTATAGAACAGGTACATTTTCCCGTCCTCGATCAGCGCGGACCCGGAATAGACGCCGCTCTGGTCCTCAGGTATATCTGAAGTCAGGACCGGCTCGTGGTACTCCCAGCGAAGCAGGTCTTTGCTCGTACAATGGCCCCAGTATCCGCCTCCGCCGTGCACGCTTAATGGCGAGTACTGGAAATACGCGTGGAATACTCCTCTGAACTGGCACAGTCCGTTTGGGTCATTGATCCACCCTGCTGGAGGCATGATATGGAATTTTGTCCGGAAAGGACAGTCTGCAACTGTCCTTCCCATTCTCTTTTCTTCTTCTGCTGCCCTGCGGAGATTTTCCATTCTTTTTTCTTTTCTCAGCGCATCTCTGCTTTCTGATATTTCATTACTCTGATTCATATTCTCTCCTCCGCGGCGTGCTTATCTGCTGATCACAGCCAGCTTATCCCCTGTCTTTACCGTCCGCTCCGGCTCTCTGTTAAGGGCCGCGCCTTCGGCAGGCTCTGTCAGGATCAGGCTGGCGGTTGTATCATAACCCGCCTTTTCGATCTGCTCCATGTCAAAGGTAAGGATACAGTCGCCTTTCTTTAACTCCTGACCTTCGCTTACCTGTACATTGAAATATTTTCCCTGAAGGTTCACAGTATCGATCCCCACATGAATGAGCAGCCCATTGCCGCCTTTTGTGCGCAGGCCTACTGCATGTTTCGTATCCATGACCATCTCTACTGTCAGGTCAGCGGGCGCGTATATCTTTCCCTCGGAAGGCCGGATGGCAACGCCGTCTCCCAGGACCTTCTGTGCAAAAGTCGGGTCATTCACCTTCTCGATCCCCATATATTCGCCGGATGTGAATGCGCAGAGTTCCTCAGGACGCCCTTCCGCCGGGCTGTCCGGAACAGATCCTGCACTGCCCGAAACGGAATCTGTGCTGTCCGAAATGGATCCTGCGCTGTCTGAAATGGATCTTGCGCTGTCCGAATCAGTTTTCCCGCTGTCTGCTGCTTTCTTTTTCCCGAAGGCAGCGCTCAGAAGGAGTGTGAATAAAAATCCTGCCGCCAGCGCAGCGATGTGCGCGATCACATAGTTGGCATATCCATTGTCCGCCGGGTCCGCGAGAGCGATCCCAGGCACGACTGTGGTGCCGAATCCAAGGGCTGCCAGGTCAGTAAAGTAGACGATCAGGCCGCCGACAGCTCCTCCGATGCACCCTCCGATCAGAGGGTATCTGTACCGTAAGTTCACACCGAACAGTGCGGGCTCTGTGATCCCGAAAAGTACGGAGATGAAACTGGGGATACATAATTCTTTTGTCTTCGCGTCTTTTAAGTTCCTTACCAGATATCCGAGCACTGCGCCGCCCTGGGCGATGATCGCGACGGACATCAGCGGATTTAAGAAGTTCCTGCCAGTGTCGACCAGGAGCTGGGACTCGATCGCGCCGAACACATGATGGAGTCCTGTGATCACGATCAGCTGCTGTACACCTGAGAATACCGCGTATCCGAGGGCTCCCAGATTCTCTGTCATCCAGACCAGTACGTTCGTGATGCCAGACGCCAGCGCCCTTCCAACAGGCCCGATGACAAGGAAGAGAAGGAACGCGCTCACCAGGGTCGTAAGGAGCGGTGATACAAGGAGTCGGATCACTTCCGGGACTTTTTTCTCAAAGAAGATATCCAGTTTGGCTGTCACGATACCGATCAGCAGCGCCACGATGATGCCGCCCTGGAACCCGACCAGGTCCACTCCGAAGCCGAAGATGTGAAGGGTCGTGACCTCCACTGTTCCCTGTGCCGCCGCATAAGCGTCCGCCAGGCTGTTGGTCAGCATGATACAGCCGATCACGATCCCCATGATCGGACGCCCGCCGAACCGCTTTACTGTACTGTAAGCCACACAGAGCGGCAGGAATCCGAAGATCGCTCCCGATGAGATATTGATCAGACGGGAAAGCCCGTACAGGGTATCATTATTCTGTATGAAATCAATATTGCCAAGCACGCTGGACAGACCGGTCAGAAGAGCCGCCGCCAGGATTCCCGGCATGATCTCGATGAATACATCAGAGAGTGCCTTTACCGCCCTCTGGAGAGGGTTCATCCTCTTATTTGCCTTTGTCTTCAGATCTCCCAGGCTCATGCTGTCCATATGGATCGATTCTGCCAGCACCTGGCACACATCGTTTACAAGACCTGCACCGAATATGATCTGGAGCTGGTCACCCGCGACGAATACCCCCTTGACAAGATCCACATCCTCGATCCCCTTCATATCCGCCCTGTCATTATCTCCGAGAACCAGCCTCAGGCGGGTCGCGCAGTGTGCGATCCCGAGGATATTATCCCTGCCACCGGCAAGCCTGACCAGTTCTGATGCTATCTTTTCATAGCGTTCTCTTTTCTTCGCATCCATTCCCTGATACCTCCGTTTATTTTCTGTTCTTTCACTATATACAGTAATGTATACTGCTTATGTACCGCGCGGCAGGAACAAATGATGCTGCAAGTCTCTTCCGGCCCGACCGTTTCATTTGTTCTTGTAATTATGATTATACCCGGATATAATGATTATAATATAGACAAATGTTGTTTATCCACACAGTTATGTTGGAGAAATCCGAAATGATGCAGAAAGACAGAGGAGCCTATCATGAAAGATTATACATTTTCAAATGACTTTTCAAAGAATCTGGATGCCATGATCTACACCTGCGGGTATGAGACTTGTGCTCCGTCTCACAGCTACGGTCCTGTCGTCCGCAGCGGATATCTGATTCATTATATCCTGAGCGGGAAAGGCATCTACAAGACAGACGGGCATATCTATCAGCTCTCCGAGGGAGATGCGTTCCTCATCCGCCCGAATACACTAATCTATTATGAAGCTGACCGTTACCATCCGTGGACCTACACCTGGATCGGATTCCAGGGCATTAAGATTGAAGAATACTTAAAGCGCACATCCCTTCTGGAAATCCCTTATTTCCACTATGGAAAAGACGACCGGGTGCGCCTGTGCCACGAAAAAATGTTTGAGGCGTACAATCTTCCCGAGAACAGAGACCTTATGATGAACAGCATCCTCTACGAGTATCTCTATCTTCTGGCAAGTAAATTTCCGCGGAAATATATCCCGCCGAAAGAAAAAAAGATCACCTATGTGGAAGAAGCGCTGCGCTATATCGAGAGCAACTACTCCCAGTCAGTCAATATCCAGGTCATCGCAGACTATCTGAATATCGAACGCACCTACCTGTACCGGCTCTTTAAAGATGTCACCGGAAGCTCGCCGCAGGAATATCTCCTGGACTACCGGATCCGGCGCGCCTGCACACTGCTCGCGGAAACCGAACTTCCAGTCAGCGATATCGCCCGGTCCGTGGGATACGAAAACGCACTCTATTTTTCCCGGCTGTTCAGGCAGAGGAAAGGGCAGACTCCTACCCAGTATCGCAGAGAAAAAATGTGAAAAATTTGTGAACGGGGTCAGACCCCGATGGGGAGAAAATTCTGACAATTTTCACCATCGGGGTCTGACCCCGTTCACACTTTCTTCACAATTATAATGTTGTCTCCAGCATGATCTCCTGTATTCTGCTGTCTATATGTTTTTTCAGGCCCGCGTGGACCGGCTTTTCCAGCCCCGGGTCGTCTTCCAGTATCTTCCCTGCCTCTTCGGCCGCAGATTTCAGTATCTTCGCATCCTGGAACACATCCGCGATCTTAAAGTCCAGGATCCCGCTCTGCCGGATGCCGAACAGGTCCCCCGGACCTCTGAGCCGCAGATCCTCGCCGGCGATGAAGAATCCGTCATTGGAATGGTTCAGGATTTCCAGCCGTTCTTTTGTCTCTTCGGACTTTGACGCGGACATGAAGATACAGTAGGACTGATGCTTACCCCGTCCCACGCGGCCGCGGAGCTGGTGGAGCTGAGCCAGCCCGAAGCGCTCGGCATTTTCGATCATAATGACCGTCGCGTTCGGCACATCGATACCCACCTCCACTACCGTTGTGGACACAAGCACCTGGATCTCATTTTTCCCGAACGCCTCCATGATCTCGTCTTTTTCCTGCTGCTTCATTTTCCCGTGAAGGCATCCGACCCGGATGCCGCTTCCCAATTCTTCCGCAAGCATCTGCGAATAATCCAGGACATTTTCCGCCTCCAGGCTCTCGCTCTCCTCCACCATGGGGCAGATCACATAGCACTGCCTTCCCATGGACACCTGTTTTCTCATAAATGAATATGCCTTTTCCCGGTAACTGGTATCCACCACGCAATTCTTGATCGGCAGTCGGTCCTTTGGCATCTCATCGATCACTGAAATATCCAGGTCTCCGTAAAGGATAATTGCCAGGGTCCGCGGGATCGGCGTGGCGCTCATCACTAAAATATGAGGCATCATCCCCTTCCCGGCGAGGGCCTCTCTCTGCCGGACGCCGAACCGGTGCTGCTCGTCCGTCACGACCAGCGTCAGATCCCGGTAGACGGCCTTCTCCTGGATCAGGGCATGGGTCCCGATGACAATGGACGCCTCCCCGCTCCGGATGCGCTCATACGCCCCGCGCTTCTGCGCCGCAGTCATGGAGCCGGTGAGGAGCTCTGCCTTTAAGGGGAGTTCATATTTTTCCAGCATCCCGGATATATTCTCGTAATGCTGCCGCGCAAGCACTTCAGTTGGCGCCATGAGAGCTCCCTGGTATCCATTCAGTCCCGCCAGAAGGAGCGCCAGAAAAGCAACCACCGTCTTCCCGGATCCCACATCTCCCTGTACAAGCCGGGACATCACAAAGGACCCCTGCATATCTGCTTTGATCTCTTCCCACACTTTCATCTGCGCGCCGGTCAGCCGGTAGGGAAGCGCGTCAAGGAACTGACCGATCCTCTTCTGGTCCGCAAAATAAAATCGGTTTTCCGCCCGGTTCCCGGCTTCTTTCATGCGCCTCAGCGCGAGGATAAATACTAGGAACTCCTCGAACACGAACCTCTCCCTTGCCGCTGCAAAACGCTCCTTATCCTCCGGGAAATGCATATTCCTGACCGCCTCTTTATATGGAGGGAACTGATACTTCACACTCAGCCCTGCGGGAAGGATATCCATTTTGTCATCTGCGCATTCAAGCGCCTGCCGGACTGCTTTGATGACCGCATTGTTTGTCAGCCCTGCCGTCAGCGGATAGACCGGCTGCATGGTGTGGAGCTTTTCCCCATACTTTGACGCCGGGTAGTAAACCTCCGGGTGCTCCATCACAAGACCATCCCTGCGTCTTACCACCCGCCCCCGGAGAATGAGCATCCCGCCTTTTGACAGAGTATTCCTGAGAAACGGCATACGGAACCATATGACTTTTATCGTGCCTGTCAGATCCTTCAGATAGAGCGTTGTGATCTGGAGGCGCTGGCCTCCTGATATCTGGATGCGCCCGAACACAGAGCCTGCCACCGTGCACACTCTCCCTTCCGCCGCTTCGCTTATAGGAACCGGGTCTTCAAAGATCTCAAATCCCCGGGGATAATACCGGATCAGATCACCAACTGTCTTTACGCCCACATGCCGGAACAGTTTTTCTGTTTTCTCTCCCACCCCTTTGATTGCGCCGATGCCCTGTCTCTCTCTCATACTGCATTGTCTCCTTTTTATTCTCTATCCATAACCAGACACAGAAAAAGCCATGAACAGGAAAAGTCAGACATACGAGAAGGCGCCCTCCCTGACGGAAGAACGCCTGGTCTTCTCATATGATCTTTAATGAAATGATCCTGATCTCCTGACTTTCATCACTCTGTGACATTCATCATTCAACGGAAAGCACGTAATAATAGATCGGCTGACCGCCCATGTGCACATCCACATCCACATCCGGATAGAGCGCCTCCACATCCTGCGCGAACTTTTCCGCATCCTCAGCCAGGACATCCTGTCCGTAATAAAGGCTGATCAGCTCAGAATTGTCATCCACGAGCTGCGCGAGCATCTCTCTGGCCGTCTCTTCCACAGACTGTCCTACTGAAAGAATGCCTGCGTCCCCGATCCCCATGATATCTCCCTCATGGATCTCTTTGTCGTCAATGCGCGTATCTCTGACTGCATAAGTCACCTGCCCGGTCTTTACATTCTTTACAGCCTCCAGCATTGCATCCATATTCGTGTTCACGTCAGCCTCCGGCATAAAGCTGATGACTGCTGTAATCCCCTGCGGGACCGTCTTTGTCGGGATCACGATGATATCCTTGTCCCTGGTAAGGGACTGCGCCTGATTTGCCGCCAGGATAATGTTCTTATTATTCGGAAGGATAAAGATGTGATCCGCATTCACCTCATCGATCGCTGTCAGCATGTCGTCCGTACTTGGGTTCATCGTCTGGCCTCCTTCGATAATATAGTCAACGCCAAGCTCACGGAAGATCTCATTCATGCCTTCCCCGATGGAAACCGCGATAAATCCAACCGGCTTCCTCGGCTCTTTTTTCTTCTGCGCATCCGCTTCCGCCTGCTGCGCAGCCACCTTCTCTGCGTCGCGGATCAGCTTCTCCTGGTGCTCTTCCCTCATATTGTCGATCTTCATACGGGAGAGCTGACCGTAAGTGAGCGCTTTCTGGATCGCAAGCCCCGGGTCGTTCGTATGCACATGGATCTTTACGATGTCGTCATCCGCAACACATACGATGGAATCCCCGATCGGCTGGAGATACGCTTTAAACTCCGCCTCGTCTTTTGCCGTAAATTCCTTTTCTGTCATAATAATAAATTCTGTACAGTATCCGAATTTAATATCCGCCTCAGCCTGCTGGCCCGGCCTGACCATCTTTGTTCCGGATCCCGCCTCGATCGCCGCGTAGTCGATCTCCTTGCCGAGAAATGCGTCATAAGCGCCCCGGAGCACTTCCAGCAGTCCCTGACCGCCGGAATCGACGACTCCCGCTTCCTTCAGCACAGGCAGCATCTCAGGTGTCTGCGCGAGAACCTCTTCCGCATGGCGGATCACTTCCGGGAGAAAGACCTCCAGATCCTCTGTCGTCTCTGCCAGCTCAGCCGCCTTCTGGGCAACACCCTTTGCCACAGTGAGGATCGTGCCCTCTTTCGGTTTCATGACTGCTTTGTACGCAGTAGCAGCCGCTCGGTCACATGCCTTAGCGAGAATCGCGGTGTCGATCTCATCATGCTCCCGGATCTCTTTTGTAAATCCACGGAGAAGCTGGGAGAGGATGACGCCTGAATTTCCCCTTGCCCCCCTCAGCGAACCGGATGAGATCGCTTTTGCCATGGAAACCATATCCGGCTTATCTAACGCCTGCACCTCTTTTGCGGCCGACATGATCGTCAATGTCATATTTGTACCCGTATCCCCGTCCGGCACAGGGAAAACGTTCAATTCATTGATGAATTCCTTTTTTGCGTCCAGATTCGCCGCTCCGGCAAGGAACATCTTCCGGAGCGTCTCCGTATTTATCGTTTTTACAGCCACGACAATATCCTCCTTAATCTATCACTCTCACACCTTCTACGAAGATGTTGATCTTTTCTACCGTCATGCCGGTGAATTCTTCAACCTTATATTTTACATTACTCATAAGATTGTCAGAAACAGAAAGGATATTCACGCCATATGCCACAATGACGTGAAAATTCAGAGTAAGGGCGTTCTCGTCGGAGATCTCCACCTTGATCCCGTGGGTCAGACTCTCTCTCTTTAACAGCCGTACCAGACCGTCTTTCATGTTCACGGCTGCCATCCCGACAATGCCGAAACACTCAACTGCAACGGAGCCGGCATATTTGGCGATCACCTCGGGATTGACCGTAATGATACCAAGATCTGTGCTCATACTTCCCTTCATCATGTATACCTCCATTTTTAAAGGATTTTTTCCATAAATAATATGCTTATTATACTATTCATTCCTTAATTTTACAATATACATTCGTTTTTTTTAAAAAATACTTGCAATGGGAAATTCTTTCTGCTAGAATAACTGTGTTGTGAGTCTATACGACCAGTTCAGATTGTTAGGAGGTGCAGTCATGGCTAAATGTGCTATTTGTGAAAAGGGTGCTCATTTTGGTAACAATGTAAGCCACTCTCATAGAAAGACACCGAAAATGTGGAAATCAAATGTGAAGTCCGTCAAAGTGAAAACAGAAGGCGGCTCCAGGAGAATGTATGTATGTACATCCTGTCTGAAATCCGGACGCGTTGAGCGCGCTTAATTTCAGATTTTTCCGGAGATTACACAAAAGAGCTTTAAATTGACACGGAATTGAGAACAGGAAGCGTTCAGCTTCCTGTTCTTTTCATAATATCATCCAATTGAGAAAATTCTGTATGCTTCACTCAAAATTAAATTCTGATCTCTTGCAGGCTCTCAGAAAAGCCCTGTCACCTCAATTCCGGCAGACCTCCCGCCGCAAGACCGCCGAAATCCCATACCTCCCCGCTCCATCCCAGCGTTTCCAGATAAAACGATTTCTCTTCTGTCTGCTGCTTTGATACCGGGAAGATCCGGTCCGTATTGGTTTCATTGATATTACTCTGGCTGTCTGAGCTGTCAAGCTCATACACACTGCTTGTGATCCCCAGCACATCCCACCCGGAGACACGGTTTGCATTCACTCCGGTGCTTAAGCTGACCGAGCTTTCTACCGCTGCATTTCCCTTCTGCGGTCCTCCGATCAGTCCGCCGTTTCCAATGCGTTCCGGCGCTGTGATCTCAACCCTGGTAAGGCAGTTCCGCATGATTCCGTCCCCGAGCCACCCTGTGATACCTCCGATCCGGGCGCCCATCTGGTGCCTTGCGGTCCCTTCCATATTACCTGTCACGATACAGTCCGAAAGGATGGATCCGTCAAACTGCCCGGCAATTCCTCCGATTGTATTGCCTGCCCTGATGAAAATATTTTCAGCCGAGATCCTCTTTACAGTGCTGCCTGAGATCACGCCGGCAAGTCCGCCCACCTGGTTGGCGTTATTGTCGATTGTAAGATCGCGTATTCTGACCTTCTCGATGATCGAGTTTTTTACTTCGCCGGCAAGGGCTCCTTTCTGGTCATTGGAGGTCAGAGATGACCCTTCGATGACCAGATCCGTAACCTGAGCCCCGTCCATTTTTTCAAACAGCGCCGCATCCGATCCGGTAACCGTAAAGCCGTTTCCGTCAAGTTCTCCGGAAAACGTGCCGTTCACTGCATAACTGCCTGACACAGCGCCGTCCAGGTCGATATTGCCGCCCAGGCTGTATTTCTTTTTCAGTGCTGTCTGAGAGCTGCCGATGGCAAGGAATTCTTCCGCTGTTGTAATCTCCTTCTCGCCAACGGTCACTGTCATATCTCCATACTCATAATACCCCTCCGTCTTTGTCTTAACCAGAGGCAGCGCCATGTCCGTCCCTTCCACGCGCACATTCCCGAGAGTCACTTTCTTTGACTTAACTGCCAGCAGCGCCTGGGCGCCCGCCTCATAAGCCGGATCCTGGATCGTCAGATCCTTCACCTGCGCGTACTGCAGGTCACCGAAAAGCGGGTACTGCATTCCCGTCAGCTTCTTTCCGTTTCCGTCCAGGATACCGATAAATCTGTCCGGGATATAGCTTCCCCCGGATCCGGCGGCATTGCTGAAATCAAGATTATTTTCCAGCCTGTAATATCCGTACGGATTCTGCTGCGCACAGCGGATCAGCTCCTCCGCCGTAGTCACAGAGACTGCCTCCGGGCTTTTGTAAATGCCTCCGCTGCTGAAATCTCCTGTCACGCGCTTGATCATGCCGTAGAGCATCCGTTTTGTCTCAATACATGCAGTCCGGTTGCCGCTTGCCGCATCCTCCTCAAAGGCTTTTTTAAACTGGCTGATCACTGTCTCTGCATCGAAATAGGGGATCTGGTCCAGCTTCTCTTCTACCGAGCGGTACCGTCCCAGTTTGTACTCTTTCCAGGTGATATCCGGATCCCCTGTGATCTTCCGGAGAGCGTCCAGGTCGTTTTCACTGAGGGCGGACATGTAGACCATGTAGCCTTTTTCATACCCTGCCAGTCCCAGCATTTCCTGCCCCAGCCTCTTAAAGGAATGGGTGTCCGGCGAGCCGTCGTCATTGTGTGATTGATACCAGTTCATCGTATAGAACGACTCAAATCCGTAACTTCCTGCCGTTGCGGTGCCTATCGTTTCCGGATAGGATGACGCATTGCGGACAGAGATCCGGTTCTCCCAGAGATCTTCCATATCTTTCAGATCCATCGCTGAAATCTCATCCGCGGTCAGTTTCTTGTATACAGTGGACATGGACGAAGTACCGCCCGGAGTATGCTCCGCCTGCACGGCCACCGCGGCCTGCTGCCGGGGCGTAAGCTGAAGGAACGCCTGTGCCGCCAGATAATCCAGCACATAGCCGGTCTCAAACATCTCCCGGTAATAGCTGTGGATCTTTTCCTTTGAATCGATCCTCTCATAGCTGAAATTATTCGTCATCTCAGTGCCCATATCCATGATCTTTGAAATATTGAACACCATGATACCGTCCCGCGTCTCCTGCGCGATATTCCCGTCCGCATGCGCCTCTCCGCCGGTCCCTTTCCTTCTTCCGGCCCCGCCGTAGAAATACCTGCCGTCCTGATTGTGGGCAGTCTCATGGCTGAATGTAAAGAAGGTATAATCGCTGGTCCCAAGCGCCTCGGAGTGCATCCAGATCACAATGCTCCCATTCGCTACCGCTGCGCTTCCGTTCAGTGCGTTGAGCATATTGTTTGCCTCATAGACCCATTTCATGACCGGGTCTCTTGTCTGGCCTTTTTCCTGTATGCCCGCAGAAGCCGCCGCGCTTTCCGGGAACCCAAGACGCGTGTCATACTGGATATTCACGAAGCTGTTGAGCTGGTCTGCCGCGCTGTCCATCCACCGGGATGACACACCGTAGAAGATCGCCATTTTCTCCGCATAGGCTTCCGCTGTCCTGCGCATCCGCTCCCGCTCCTGCCCGTCTTTGTTCAGATAATCCGGATACCGGTTCATACTGCCTATCAGGATCTGGGACGGCACGGAGATCAGATACATGTCCTCCTGGGGAGCTGTAAGGATCTGAAGGACCAGGCTCTTCCTTATATCTTCCAGCCCGCTTAAATTATCCCAGATCCGGTACCGGATCCTCCCGTCATCACCGCTGGCTGCCTTTTCTACAAGCATTCCCTCAAAACTTTCTGCAAACCATTCATTAGGATCCTCATACCCTGCAATGCTTCCTGAAAAACCGCCGAGAAAATCTGTCAGCGTCTTTCCGGTATAAGCTTTCAGCACATTGTTGTAGAAATCGATGGTCCTGTGCGTATCCCGCTGTCCGTTCGGAGCCGCAATAAGCTGATCGGCAAGGCGGGAAGCAGTCATGCCGTCTGACAGCATTTCCCCGTCAAAAAACATCAGGTCACTGAGAAGGACCCCGCTGTAATCGATGCGGTACCATTTATCATAGTAATTATACGCGTAGAGCATGCGCTTCAGCGTATCCTCCTCCTTCATCCGTTCAGCCGCAAGCGCCTGCACCGCCGGATGCGCGCAGTATGTCGGATACTCCTCCCCCGAGGCGAACAGCCTGAACAGGATGTCCTCCATCCTGCCCCTGACATTTTCGTTGTAATAATCCGTATACAGGCGGCTCTCTTCCTCCGGCGTCAGTCCTGCCAGATCAGCCGTGTAGTCAAATCCGGCCGCCATCTCCGCTGCCGCGGCAAGTAACTCCTCATTGATGTCCGAGACATAGTTATGGAACTGGTATTTCAGCTCTGTCCCCTCTACACCGTAGACTGCCGCCGCCCCGCCGGTCAGCTTCTCATAAGTGACCGGATATTCCTGCATGGTCCCGTCTTTGAACACGATGCGGATCTTCTGAATCTGTCCCGGTTCTTCCTTCCGGATACCGGATACAAGGGCGCTGTTTCCATCCAGCGGAAGGACAAAGTCAATCATCCCCGTGGCAAGCGCTTCCCCTTCTCCGGACAGATTCCCATATTTCACCCACATGCGCGTGTCGGACAAAGGCATCAGCTTCGCCATGTTTGCATAGGCTTTTTCCCGGTCAGGCCGGTAGTCCTTCTGACCCAGGAGACTGCTGTAATTTGGGATCCCGTAATTGTTTTCTTCTATCGGAGCGCCCCTCAGCGCGGGACGCTTTTCGTATGCAGTCCTGTCCAGATCCCAGATCTCTTCATCAAATCCGAGAGTATCTTTGTAAAAACTCTTTTCATAGACAGAATCCGTCTCTTTCACATTCTCCCTGTTATCTTCTGTAATATTTGTGATGCTTTCTGATCCGGAATATTCATATACTTCTTTCGCATTTTCCAGGATGTCGAATCCGGCGATCCGGTACCCCGCCCCGGAGCTCATGCTCAGACTGTATTCGATCACAGGACTCCCTGTGCTGGGACCGCCGATGATGCCGCCGTTTCCTTTCTGCGCCGGGGCAATGATCTGCGCCTGGGTATAGCAACGGCTGATGATCCCGCCTCCGTGCCATCCGGTGATACCGCCCACCCTTGCCCCAAGGGATGGATGATCGTAGTTACCCTGGATATCCCCGGTCACATAACAGTTCTCGATCCGGGCGCCGGATTCCGTCCGTCCGGCAATGCCGCCCACTGCCACAAGTCCTTTTATGGAAACATCCACTGACGCGCTTTCCCTGATCGTGGAATTCACAAGCTTTCCTGCAAACGCGCCCAGTCCGTCCACCCTGTTTGAAATGGTGGAATCGACGATAAACACGTTTTCGATCACGCTCCCGCTCTGGATCACATTTGCCAGGATTCCGCTCCGTGATGCTGTGACCGAGGCATTCCCGATCACCAGATCGTGTATATCCGCGCCGCTCAGTGTGCCGAACAGACTGGTGGGCAGATTGTAGATCGTATGCCCGTTTCCGTCCAGTTCGCCTGAAAATGTAACGGCCACTGCCGCCGCGTCCGGAGAAATGCCTGAGGCATCCAGGTCTTCCGTCAGCTCATGACGTCCTTTCGGATCCTCCGCCATCTGCCGGAACAGCTCTTCCGCACTCTGAATCAGAGGATGCTCTCCCCTGGCGTCCCGGTAGGCCAGAGGGAACGCGTAACCGGCCTTCCTCGTCCCGTCTGCGTCATAGCTGACCAGTTCTTCCTGATCCAGCTCCGCGTACACTCTCCCGGTATCTTTTTCCTGCCGGAAGCTGCGGATGCCGGCGTAAAAGTCCGGCATACTCTCCATCTCGATCAGGGCATAATAGTTCTCCGGATCCTCAGGAAGACCGCCTGCGATATCCAGCACATCCACCTCTGACGCAGATCCGTTTCCGGCATAATAAAGCGTGGTATCCGTAATGTCTTTCAGTTCCAGCGCATCTCTCGACACTGACACCTTCTCCGTATAAAGCACTTCGCCTTTAAACTCATTGGACTGGTCGTCCAGGGAATCTGTATCCAGGTCATAGTCCGCTGTCACAGTTATGATATAGTTTTCTTTCACAGTCAGGTGCGCTGTCGCCTGATTCTCCCCTGCTGAGGCAGGCTCATTTACCAGTACCGCTCCGCCGTCCTCCGCGATCTGTACTGACGCGTCCTTAAGGGCTCTGTCGCCGT
This sequence comes from uncultured Mediterraneibacter sp., assembly GCA_944376695.1. Lineage (GTDB taxonomy): Bacteria > Bacillota > Clostridia > Lachnospirales > Lachnospiraceae > Mediterraneibacter. The sequence continues at coordinate 136,331 of CALWDM010000001.1, forward strand.
CCTTGAGCTCAAACCGGACTTTCAGCTCATCCGATCCTGTATCTGTCATTCCTTCTGTCTGGAATCCGACGATCTCAGGAGTGCTTTTCAGAACTTCGATCTTTTCAGAATAGTCGACCTTCACTTCCTGGCCGCTGTCAAGACGGACCTTTGAGATCCGGAATTCCTTCACTCCCGCCCCGTCCTGAACGCCGGTTTTCACCGTGTAGAGATGGCTTCCCTCCTGACGGTCTGCTCCATACTCTCTTCCGTTTACGGTCACTGTCTCGATCACTGCCTGGCAGGGCTCCTGTATCCCGCAGGAGATATCTGCATAAAACTTTAATGCTGTTTCCTCCTGTTTCTCAAAATAGAACTTGTCCATCGCAGAGGACAGGCTGATCTCATAGTTTATATTTTTCTCGATCCTGCGGATCAGAAGGGACAGATCTGTGACTGTCAGCTTCCTGTCAAAGTTCATGTCCGCTTTGTCCTGATCCTCCTCCGGCAAAAGCTCAAGTGCGATGAGGTGTCTCTGAAGGAGTTCCACATCCGTATAATCCACATTTCCGTCATCACTCAGGTCTCCCTTTCCGGTGTACGCCGACGCGCTTGCCAGGATGGCGGCAGATGCCAGCCCGCACACAAGGATGCCTGTCAGGATCCTGTTCCTTCCCGATTGTTTTCCGCCCGGATGTTTCTCTCTCGTTCGTTCTCTGCCGCCCTGCTTCAGAGAGGCTGATTTTTTTAGGATAAGAGCAGCAGCCAGAAGAAGGGCAGCAGTGATCGATATCCCAAGAAATACTGCAAAAGGAATGCCCGCATCTCCCGCATGGACAGATCCCAGTCCGAGTTCTTCCGCCTCAGTTTCATCGTTCCCCTCTGTCTTTCCTTCCGGCTCATTCCCCCCACTCTCCCCTGTCTGTATCTGGGAAGGATCGGAATCCGGACGATCCCCTGCCGGATCTCCATTTTCATTTCCCGCCGGTCCCTCTGCTGTGATCAGGTCAATCTTCAGAGAACCGTCTGCCGGAAACAGATCCTCATTTCCTTCCGACACAGAAATCTCTTTTACCGTAATATAAGCTTCCTTTGCAGGGAGGGACTGCTTTGCAGTCAGGCGCAGAGAAAATACCTCCTGCCCTTCCATGGTCCCCGCCCTGTTAATAAGTACAAACTGTCCGTTTTTCGTATTATAAAACATCTGCTCCCAGGAATTTAATGTCTCAAAATCCTCTCCGGAAACTTCCTCAAAAACATCCGTGTCAAATTCCAGAGTTCCGTTCAGCGCGTTCACTCCGTCCCTGATGTCCGTATATCCGTCGAGGGCAAACGTCACTGTGATCTCCTGCCCGCTCCTCACATCAGTATCTTCTGACAGGATCTTCATTCCCTGTACGCCTGCCGCCGTAACCTCAGCGCCTCCTGATAAGAGTCCGCATATGGTGATAAATGCCGCAAGCAAGGCTCTTACTCTTCTCATGCTCCAGTCCATTCCTTTCAAAAATTTATTGTTTTATGAACAGACTGATTATATTTGTTTTCCAAATGGGGAACAATATGAGATTACTGGAAATAAAAAAGACAGCCGCCATAATCAGCAGCCGTCTCTCAGACGCCATATAACATTTTCTCATCAGCAGCAGAACAGCCGGTACCCTGCCACAAGAAAGATGATCGTCAGGATCACTCCCCAGACCAGGCTCGGAAGGAGCATCATGATAAACATCCCCAGCGCCATCCAGAATAATGCGAAACCGCACACCTTTTTCATGATATCACTTCCGAAAAGTCTGTTTCTTTATCTTATGCCTTCTTCTTCCCGCATATGACTGTATGATAGATTTTCTCTATGAATCTTCCCCGGAATCCAGGATATCCATCACATCTTTTTCTGTCATTTTGTCTTCTTTTTTTGCCGTAAACCGATCGACTACATCCGGCACCATATCAAGGATCTTTGTGATCGTATCCTGATTCTTGATATTTACGAGCCGAGTCTTTCCGTCCTGGATGACAATGACCGCGCTGGGCGACATCCTGCCGCCGATACCTCCCATGCCCTTTTCTTTCTTCTCAGCGGAAAACGCTCCGGCCCCGATCCCGAACGACACATCTACAAGGGGAAGGATGATGGTCCCGTTGATGTGGATCGCATCTCCTACCACCGTCTTGGATGAAACCACTCCGTCCATGCCCCTGAACAGAGATTCCAGTGTTGTCTTAAAATCATTTTTTCCGTCAGCCATTTCTTTTTTCCTCCTCAAATAAGACTGTTCTGTTTCATGATAAACATTGCTCCCAGATATCATTTACCGTTTAAATTTCCTGATATGTCTGTATGTTGTCCTCACGTTTTTGTCCGCCAGCAGACGAAGGGCAAAGGCCGCGATATGCACTGCCCGTATCCTGCCTTTCACAGAAATCCTTCCCCGGAGCAACCTGTGTTCAAAATCCGGCCGGATCTCTGTACATTCTCCGATAAACGGATAGATCATACTGATCAGGGCGAGCACATAGCCGGTCACAGCCGGATCTGTGAATCCGAATTCCACGTATCCCTCTGCCTTCCGGGGACGGAGAGTTTTCAGGAAACGCCGCAGTTCCCGCATTGCCTTAAAAAATGCGCTTTTGTGCACCTCATTTCGGACAAACGCGGCCAGACGCTCTTTTTTCTTTCCCAATGCCCTTATATTATCACAGATTTTCTGAAAAGTATATTTTATCTTTTCCCAAAATCCCTTTAATCTTTCATACAGAGACTGTTTTTGCTTTCTTTTCCGGGCTTTTTCCGGCGAGTCTTTTATCTGTACAGGCTGCGGCCGACTCTCTTGTGATCGACTCTTTTGCGTCTGAATCTCTTGCGGTCCACTCTCTTGCAGCCCACTCTTTTCCGTCTCACTTTTCTGCGGCTCTTCCGTTTTTTCGGAGTGTTTCGGGACAGGACCGGTCTCATCACGATCCGTTTTATCGGAAATCACGTCCTCATTTTCTTCCATGCCGCTTCCGAACTTTTTCCAGCCCGCCCGCATCCGCCAGGCAAGCCCGCCGTCCTCATACCGCATCTCCCCGGATATCAGGCGGAAGAGCCAGTAAAATTTCAGCCGTCCCCGCAGACTCTCCGGCGTATCTTTCCCCGATGCCTCCAGGCAGTACACGGCGGGAGCGAGAAGAACGATGGCAGTGAGAAGGATAATGAGCCCCAGGATGCCCAGTATCAGTAATCCCAGTATTTTCAAGATAAGGAGAATGATGTGCAACATCTACCGCCCCGCCTTTTCATATTCTTTCTGCCGGTCCAGTATAAACCGCCGGATATCAGTTCCGCCTGTTTCCCGGTATACATGGTCCGCGATCCTTGTTGTGACAGTGAGCGCTTCGTCATACCCCGCTGCGATCCCAACGACAAACAGTCCGCTATTCCTGTACACGCGCTGTTTTAAAAGTATACTGGAGAAAAACTCCAGATGGTTCTGCTCCCCCTGTGACAGCGCGATCACATACACCTGGGGCTGGAGCCTGTTCTGTCTCAGCTTTCTTATGATTTTTTCCTTTTTTTCCTGCCAGCATTCACTGACACAGAGGTCACAGTAAATTTTCACCTGCATAGCTGTCCTCTTCGATCATCCTGCTTTTATGGTCCTTTGGTCCTTCATACTGCCTTTCCCATCACATGATCGCGTCACATGACCGTATCGGTTCCTCATCTGTAATACGAATCAAGGATTTCCCCGGCGATATTGACTGCCTTGCCCCCGGCGCTTCCGTCAGAGCCTTCCGTGATCACGCTGATGACCAGCTCCGGATTATCTACGTTCGTAAATCCCACAAACCAGGAATGCGTCTTCTCTCCGTCCACAAGGCTGTACTCTGCTGTCCCTGTTTTCCCGGCCACAGTGTAGCTGCGCCCGCTCAGAACAGAGCCGGTCCCTTCATTGACTACCGCAGCCATATATTCTTTGAGCTGTGCGGCTTCCCCGGAAGTCATAAGCCGCCGGTAGCTTTTCGGCACATTCCTGCGCACCTCAGTCCCTGTATAATTTGTCACCTGCTCTACCAGATAAGGCTCCATGAGCATTCCGCCATTGGCCACTGCCTGAGTGATCAGCGCCATATGATAAGGGCTGACCGTTGTCCTGCCCTGTCCCATCGCTGTCATCATGACCTCTGAGACCGGCGCCCCCTCATCGAGGACAAAAGAACTCTTCGTATAGTCCAGGACGCCCGGAAGGGCGGAATTAAAGAGCAGATCCTCTGCTGTCTCTTTGTATTCCGACAGGTCCAGTGACAGCCCGATATTGGCAAAAGAAGAGTTGCAGGAGTTGGCAAATGAACTCCTCAGATCCTCAAAACCGTGGACCGTATTGTTAAAACAGGGGATCGTCGTATCCTCCACTGTGATAGAGCCTGTACAGTCGTAAGTATAAGACTGGTAATCGCTGCTCTGTCTCATATATGCAAGAGCTGTGATGATCTTGAACACAGATCCGGGCGCATAAGACCCGTTTGTGGCGCGGTTCAAAAGAGGGCTGTTCTCCTCATCCGTATTCAGCGTCTCCCAGTCAGCAGCAAGATTGTTGGGATCATAGTCCGGCTTTGACACCATAGTAAGGATCTTTCCCGTATCCGCTTCCAGGACCACGACTGCGCCTCTGTTATCTCCCAGCGCGTCATACGCCGCCTGCTGGAGATCTGCATCAAGAGTAGTTACGACCGTATCCCCCTGGTTCTTCGTCCCGTTAAACTCATTCTGTATTTTCTCCACAAAAAATGCATTCGAAGTAAGGAGTTCAAAATTCTCCGCTGATTCCAGCCCGGTCTTTCCAAGCTCTGTATCACTGTACCCGATCACATGGGCAAACAGGGAGCCATAAGGATAGACCCTTGTCTCCGTGCCGTCTTCCGCCACATCTGTCTGCGCCAGTACGTTTCCGTTCCTGTCAGTGATGTCTCCGCGGACTACTTTCTTCGCGAACGCGTCCTGTCTCTGGTTATACGGGCTGTTGACAAACGTATCCGCCCGCGCGATCGTGAAATAGACGAGGTAGCCCATGAGTGCGATGAACAGGATCACAAAGAAATACGTGATCCATGCAAATTCTTTATTTCGTGCGCGCTCCCGGCTTTTTGCGCGTCCTCTGCCTGGGGACCTCCTCGAATCTCGGTTCATTCTTCGGCGCTTTTCGGGGCGCTGTTCTTCCCATGCCATTTCTCGACTTCCTTTCTTTCTTAAGCTTCTCCTGTTTGAGCTTCTCTTCTTCATCTTCTCTCAGTATATACAGTCCCTGTATGATGCCGAACATGATCATCGTACTTAATACAGAGCTTCCGCCGTAGCTGACAAAGGGAAGAGTCATTCCCGTTGACGGGATAAATTTTGTCACGCCCCCGATCTGAAGGAATACCTGGAAAATGTAACACGTCCCGAGTCCGAGAGCGACCAGCTTATAGAAATAATTGTGTAGCTCCATTGCAATATTTAAAAACATTACATAACAGCTCACGCAGATTAGTATGAGACAGAGCGCGTAGATCACTCCCATCTCCTCCGTAATGGCCGAGAAGATAAAATCTGTCTCTGATACAGGGATCGTATCCGGCTGTCCCTGGAACAGACCAGTGCCAAACCAGCTACCCGTGCCGATGGCAAACAGTGACTGCGCCACCTGATACCCGCTGTCCCCGTAAGATGCGATGGGATCCTGCCACGCCTCCACCCTCACCTGGATGTGGGCGAACAGATGATATCCCGCCACAGCGGCCAGAGCCCCCGCCCCCAGCCCCGCGATGGCATATAACGGCTGTCTTGTCGCAACATACAGCATGACGAGATACACTACAAAAAAGATGAGTGCGGCTCCCAGATCCGTTGATAAAACGAGGATCAGCACATGGGCTGCAGCGATCGCGGTAGTAATGACCACATTTTTAAAATCTTTTGACTTGTTCAGACTCGCCGCCACGAAAAAAACAAACAGGATCTTCACAAACTCTGATGGCTGGATATTAAACCCGAAGATCTCAAACCCCAGCTTTGCACCGCCTGACGTCTGGGCGAATACAGCCACCACGAGAAGGGCGGCCCCGCCCACTCCGGCGTAGATATAAGTCCACTTGTCCAGAAAGGTCAGCTTCCGTATGAGCACCGGGACGATCAGCCCGAACGTTACCCCGAGCACGACAAAGATCAGCTGTCTGATCGCTGTGCCGTAAGGAGAGTCATTGTCAGAAGACAGCCTTGTGATCATGATCATGCCCGCGGTTATGAGCATGCACATATTATTAACGACCAGCCGGGATACATTCGGATAGATCAGATTGTATAAAAGAATCACTCCGAGCAGCACGACCCCCAGCGCCGCGTAAATAAACAGGATCCGTATATCCTCTGTGGCGAGGAACATCATAAAGAATGCCGCTGCCTGGAGCAGGAATAAAAGTACATCCTGCCGGATCAGAACCCTCTTTTCCTCGTCCTCATAATTTCCCGCAAAAATCGAAAAACAGGAAAACGTATATGCAGCCATCAGGATGATGATCAGATATTTTGACAGTTGTATAATGATATTTACCATGTTGCCCCCGTTATGATACCCCGCGCCTGAAATGCCCCTGGGTATATTCAAAATCCGGCGCTGAAGGTGAGTCCCCGCTAAGGAAAGCCTCCGTCACCAGATCCAGGATCTTCCCGGCCTGTTCCCCTGTCTCGATGCTGAACTGGATCCGAAGCATCCCCGGAGCCAGCCTGAGGATCTCTTTCTTCTGCATCCCGAGATACAGAGGCAGGGTGTTATAGATGACATTGTAACAGTAAGCGCACTGGAACCTTACCGGGAACCGGCCGCCCAGCCTGTCCGTGAGAAACGTCATCCCCGGGCTGTGCGTACACCTTCCCGCCGTCCTGGCGATGCACTGGGCCGAGACCATGACCGGGAGATAGCCGTAGACGGTCAGTTCCGCTCCACTGATCCCCAGTTGCCCAAGCTCCCGGGCGTTTAATTCCTCCGGAGCGCTGAACCCCGTAACGCCGAGTCTGCTCCAGAACGTTTTTCCAAAGCGGTTAAACACATATAAATTATGGTCCAGATCGATCTTTTTGTCAAATCCCTCTTCTGCCAGCATCTGATACTGCTCATAATTCCGGATCAGTACGCCGTCCGCCTCCAGCATATCCACCTTCCTGAGCAGCTCCGCCCCTCTGTCATCTCCCGGTTCTTCCCTGCGGAAGATCCACGGCAGTGCGGCAAAAAGCTCGATGCCCGCATCCCTGATATCCTGTACCGCTTTTTTTAATTCTTTGGATCTTTCTGTCTCTTCTGCAAGTCCCAGCTCCGCATAAACACGGCGAAAGCTCCCTGGCGATTGTACCGCCGCATCCCTTGTCGCCAGGAGCTGTTCTTCTGTCTCTGCCAGGACAGAAAAAACCGGGGACCACTCACCGTCCGCTTCCCTGTCAGACAGATCCATGGCAGCCTTTCTGACTGCCTCAGGCCGGGCCCAATCAGCTATGACTGCTTTTTTCAGCCCCTCCAGCGCAGCCCGTCTCAGAGTATTGATCTGCTGGACAGGCATAAATACTCCTTCATCCATGCAGATATCCAGTTCCCTGAAACAGAACTCTGTATTCCCCGTCTTCATGATCTGTTCGCGTACTCTCTCTTCGTCAAGAGGACGGTTCTGGGCCTTCTGGACAGCTCCGTCCGACTGTGCTGTATACGAGACAGCTTTTCCGGCCTCTCCCTCTCGGTTTCCTGACATGCACCAGACCGTGAGTCCGACAGGCTCTGACATCTTCAGGTTCAGCCGTCCGCAGATTTCCCTCTGGAGCGTTTTCTCTACACAGGTCTCGCGGAGATTTCGGATCAGCGTCTCATTCCTCATCCGTTTCAAAACAGTTCCCGGAGTCAGGCGCGTCCCTTTCTGGACGAGGAAGGACAGGGTTTCGCCCGCTCTCACTTCACTGCCTGCGGTATAATTTCCTTTGCCGCCTGTAATATCGATCACGTCACCCGGGCGGATATCCGTGAGCGCTGTGCAGCGGAGTTCCCGTCCTTTCTGCGAACAGACCTTTAGCGCAGGAACCCCCGTATGGTTCGGGCGGTCCAGAGCTATCATCTCCCTGCCATTGTGATTTTTATAATACCCTTCCGAGAAACCGCCCCTGTTATACAGGTCCATGAGCATTTCCCGGTCTTCAGGCAGCACTTTGAATCCGGCGCGTCCTCTTTCCAGATAAAGGTCCGTATATTTCCGGTACATGGATGTGACTCCTGCTACGTACTCCGGCTTTTTCATGCGCCCTTCAATCTTAAACGAATCGATTCCTGCATCTACAAGCTCCGGTATGATCTCCAGAGTACAGATATCCTTTGGGCTCAGGTAATACTTCTTCTTCCCGTCCACGGAGTACGGCAGCCTGCACGGCTGGGCGCACTGTCCTCTGTTGCCGCTCCTGCCCCCGATCATACTGCTTAAAAGGCACTGCCCGGAATAACAGTAGCAGAGCGCTCCGTGGACAAAGCATTCGATCTCCAGCCCGGTCTCCTCCCGGATCTGCCGTATCTCTCCAAGAGACAGTTCCCGCGCCGGCACCACGCGTGTGACGCCCTGCTTTTTCAGGAATTTTGCTCCGTAAGATCCGGTCACTGTCATCTGCGTACTTGCATGGAGATCCATCCCCGGAAAACTCTCTCTTATATACTCGATCACACCGGCATCCTGTACAATGACCGCATCCAGCCCCGCCTCATAGAGCGGCGCCAGATAATCGAAAAGATCAGCGATCTCTTTGTCCTTTAACAGCGTATTGACAGTCAGATAAAATTTCTTCCCGAAAAGATGCGCCTCCCCGACCGCCCGGACAAGCTCCTCCTGTGTGAAATTGTCTGCGAACGCCCTGGCGCCGAACCTGGGTCCGCCGGCATACACAGCATCCGCGCCTGCGCCGAGCGCCGCCCGGAAGGACTCATAAGAGCCCGCCGGGGCAAGGATCTCAATCGCCCTTTGCGGAGCGCAGTTACCTGCTGTGTGTATCCTGTCCTTTTCTGTCATATCTGTCCTGATCCTTTCCTTCAGAATATTTCTGTAATGAAATGGGCTGTCTATTCTGACAGCCCTCTTTCGTCGTCTTTCGCCTTGCTTTTTTCAAGCCGCATTGCCAGCGGCTATCTTCTCCGGTTTTTCATCTCTGTTTCCAGTTTTACGATCTGCATCTGGAGATCATTGTTCTCCTCTTTCATCTTTGCAAGCTCTTTCTCCGCGTTTTCCAGTTTGATCTGAGCGGAGATCAGTTCATGCTTCAGATCGTACATCTCTTTATCCTTCAGTTCGATATCACTCTCAAGGGAATCTCCCTGTTTCTTTGCCTTAAAATAATCGTCTGCGATATTCAGGGCGAGAAGTACATTTCTTGTGTCAGCGCTCTGCTTCCTGTATCCCTCGCTGTTGGCGCACTCCGTGATCTTGTGGTTCAGGTATGAGGATACTTTCTGCAGATATTCTTCACCTTCAAATCCACTCAAAGTATATACCTTTCCCCCGATCAATACTTCTGTAAAATGTTTTGCTGAACTCATAGCTTCCTCCTCGCGTTTCTTACCTGTCTATTATAAACGATTTACCGGCAAAAACCAACAGTTTTTTCGAAATTCATCCCTGCTCCGGCCGGGGCAGGGGGAGACCGAGGTGGAAGTACGCCAGATCTGTCACGACCCTTCCCCGCGGCATCCGCTGGATAAATCCGTTCTTTAACAGATATGGCTCATACACATCCTCCAGCGTTCCCGCATCCTCAGAGATCGCGGCCGCAAGGGTATCCAGGCCCACCGGGCCGCCCTGGAATTTTTCGATCATCGTAAGCAGGATGCCCCTGTCGATGTGGTCAAGCCCGTATTTATCCACGTCGAGAAGGTCCAGGGCATAGTCCGCCACTTGTTTTGTGATCTTTCCGTCATATTTTACCTGGGCGAAATCCCGCACTCTCTTTAAAAGACGGTTTGCCAGCCTCGGCGTACCGCGCGATCTGCGCGCTAGCTCCAGTGCCCCCTCTTCTTCGATCTCCACCTCCAGCACCTTCGCTGACCTTAAGATAATTGTCATCAGCTCCTCCTCCGTATAAAATTCCAGCCTGTTCACCACGCCAAACCTGTCTCTTAAGGGGGCTGTCAGCATACCGGCGCGAGTCGTCGCCCCGACCAGCGTGAACTTCGGGAGATTCAGCCGGATAGACCGGGCGCCCGCGCCCTTTCCGATCATTATATCGATCGCATAGTCTTCCATAGCAGGATAAAGCACCTCTTCAACCTGACGGTTCAGTCGGTGGATCTCATCCACAAAAAGAACGTCATTCTCCTGGAGACTGTTCAGGATTGCCGCCATCTCTCCGGGTTTCTCGATCGCCGGGCCGGAGGTCACCTTCATATGCACTCCCATCTCATTGGCGATGATCCCGGCAAGAGTCGTCTTTCCCAGCCCCGGAGGGCCGTAGAACAGTACGTGGTCCAGAGCCTCATTCCTCGCCTTTGCCGCTTCGATATAGACTTTGAGCGTCTGTTTCGCTTTCTCCTGTCCGATATATTCAGTCAAAAGCTGAGGGCGCAGCTCGCCCTCGATCTTGATATCCTCTTCCAGATTTTCTGTTGTAATGATCCGTTTTCCCATGACTGTATCCACATTCCCTTCATCAGGCTAAAAAAGATATTTCAAAGCCTCTTTCAATATATCCTCCGCTGTCGAGCATCCCGGGGATACCTTCTTTACAGCGCGCAGACTCTCCGAGCTGCCGTATCCCAGAGCGACCAGCGCCTGAACTGCCTCTGACTGCATGTCGCTGTCCGCGGACAGTGGGGCTGCCCCGCCTTCATCTCCGCGGGCGGCATGTTCCAGCATCTCCTCGATATCCACCTTATCTCTCAGCTCAACGATCAGCTTTTCCGCCGTCTTCTTCCCGATCCCGGGGGCGGCTGAAATCGCCTTCGCGTCCCCGGACATGATAGCAAACCGCAGTTCATCCGGACTCATGCTCGAGAGGATATTCAGCCCGCCTTTTGGTCCGATGCCGCTCACGCCGATGAGAAGCTTGAATATTTCAAGGTCATCCCGTGTCAGGAATCCGAAGAGCTGCATGGCGTCTTCCTTTACATTCAGATAAGTATGCAGCTTCACCGTACTCCCGATCTCCGGGAGCCGCGCCATCGACTGCTGCGGCATATACACGCCGTATCCTATCCCCCCTGCGTCTATGACTGCTTTCTGTTCTTCTATGGCTGCCAGTTCACCTTTTACATATGAGATCATTTTATTTTCTTCCTTTTCTCAAATTAGTCCGTATCCTTATCTTTCCGCATGCAAAAAGAAGCCCGTCAGACATTCGTAATATTACGGATGCGCTTAAGCGCTTCCCTGCACACAATGCCAATCAGCGCTCCCGTGATCACTCCGGCAATGAGGAGCACCGGCAGGTAATAACCGACATGGTACGTCTCTACAACGATCATCGCCACGATGAGCTGCCCGAGATTGTGGCTCGCTCCACCCGCGATACTCACACCGATCACACTCAAAGAGCTTCTCGGTTTTAAACAATTCATAACGACAAGGCTTAAAACGGCGCCTGCCAGACTGTACAGGATACCAAACAGATTTCCGAAGATAAAACCCGCCAGGACCACACGCGTCACGGATAAAAGCAGGGCTTCCTTAAAATCTGTCTTATACAGGACAGTCACAGTCACAAGATTGGCAAGACCGAGTTTCGCCCCCTGAATACCGAGATTAACAGGTATCAGCGTCTCAACATAGCTGAAAATCAGCGCAAGCGCTGTAAATACTCCAAAATATGCAGCTCTGTTCTTCAATCCCTTTCCCTTTCCAACAAAACCGGTTCCCAGCGAAGGGACTTTCCCGCGAGCCTCTCACCGGGCAATGCCGTCCACTTCGCCGGATTCCCCATTTTCGATCGAAACAACGACCCGATTCGGCAGACAAATGATACTCTCTCCATTCCTGCTGATGCTCCGGTGGTTTACACAGACCTGATCCGGACAGTCCGCCCAGTCCATCTTCACAGTACCGCCGCTGATCTCAAGGCGGTTCGTCTCATCGATCTTAACAGTCCGGTCCTCTTCCAGACTGTAAGTGCCATACAGGGCGCCGTCAACCGAAATGCTGACAACAGCCTGATCCCCTGAATTTCCGAATATCTGGAAACAAAACAAAATGGCAGCCGCTGCCAGAATGCCCGCCGCCAGAAACCAGTCATTTCTCTTCATCTCTGAATCACTTCAAATCCCCCTGACAAACTTTTGTATACGGTACTCATATTGCCTTTTGGACTTCTCTGTCATTGGTCAGCTTATCTGCCGCCTACGTCTTATATCAGGTTTCTGTCCGTCAGTCTACGATTTTGCTATCCCTTCTTCTCGCCTGCACCTCGCGATACAAGCCTTGAGAGTCGCTGTGGGGTTCGTTGACAACTACGCCCCTTGTGGACTTTCATCACAGACTGACGGCATGCCCCTCATACCAATAAAGTGCCCTGTGGTTTTCCCTTCCACAGGGCGCTGATAGTCAACAGAATTTATCTGCTGTATTCTTTCTCTCTGATGAAGATATAACCTGTCCCTGTCAGGACAACGCCCGCCGCTGCCACAAGGACTACCCAGAAAATAATGTTGCTGTTATCACCTGTTTCCGGAGAATTGGTCCCCTTAAAGTCTGTATCCCCGGATACGGCAGGAGCCTCCTGTTTTTTCTCGAGATTCATAATAGCGTCATCGATGGCCTTTGCCATAGCATTGACCTTTTCCTGCTCTGTTATATTCTTCCCGCGCTCAACGGCTGCAATTGCTTTATTCACCGCCGAGAAATCAGTGTAATCACCGGGAACCAGGGATTCAGCTCTGTCGATTGCTTCATCCACTTTCGTATAATCAGCAGGCCGGTATGTAAGTCCGGCAATGGCATCTTCAATTGCCTGGGCCATTGCGTCTGCCTTCGCCTGATTTAAGACTGTAACATTTCTGTCAACTCCAGCAACAGCTTCATCCACTTTACTGAAATCTACATAGTGATCCCTGATAAGCGCATTTGCTTTATCAATCGCATGATCAACTTCTGTATAATTTGCCGGATTAATTGTTGTAGTAGGATCACTTGTTGTTTCCCCGGCTCCATTAACATGGACAACATTATACGGTGATTCCTCTGAATTTGAAATAACCGACCCTTTGCCGACTGCCAGAATTTGAATCGTTCGATCCGTTCCATCCACACTTTGCGGAGAAAAAACAGCGATATCTTTTCCGTAAATGTTTACATACTCGTCTGAATTAATATAAATATTAGGCGACTGAATACCTAATCCATTATAGCCGGCTCCCGGATTATCGGCTATAATGGTTACATTTCCCCCGGTAATGCTGACTCTGAGATCATTATCGTCTGCAGTACTGTTTCCCGGCACTATAATTCCAGAAGCCGCACCATTGAGAAACACATTACCTCCGGATATCTCCACCGGACCCCGCATAGACTAAAGGGCATAGGAATCTGTCATTTTCCTCGCCTGTACATGAACCGTACCTCCGCCGCCTGATCACTGGTTATAACGAGAGTACCTGTCCTTGTTGCAGCTGTTGTATCGTCGCCAAAAGCATAAACGGGCATCAACATTAACAGCATTGCCAGTGAGATAAGACCGACTGTGTACTTTCGTATCTTTTTCAACTTCTGTCACCTTTCCTTTCTTTTCGAACAATTTCACGATCCTTTATTTTTTAATCTACCACAAAATCGGCAGATATTCAAATTTTTTATTGCTCTTCTATGAATAAACAACAGTTTTTTCCGGGACGAATTCTTGAATATTGCGCATTGAAATGTCCGATTGTATAATATACTCTGACACCTGGTTTACTGGAAAGGAGCATTCTATGACACAGAGAAAACGCAAAGCCTGCATCCGGATACGCTTTCTGTCACTTTTCATTCTTTTAGCATCTGTGCTGTGCGCAGGATGCAGCTCGCCACTTGAGTCAGAATCCCTGAAAATGACAGGGACTTATTTTGATACCGTCGTCCAGGTGGAAGCCTGGGGCGCTGACCGGGAGATACTTGACCGCTGCGAAGAGCTCTGCGCATACTATGAAAACCTCCTCAGTCCTTCCATTGAGGAAAGTGAGATTTATAAGATCAATCAGTCACACGGCCTGCCTGTGTCTGTCTCTGATGAAACTGCCGAACTGCTGCGCCTCGGTATACACTACGGTGAGCTTTCCGGAGGAAAATTTGATATTACCATAGCGTCCGCCTCTGACCTCTGGGATTTTACCGGGGGCACAAACGGGTCGATCCCGGATTCCTCAGCATTAGAAGAAGCGGTCAGCCACATTGACTATCGATGTATACAAATAGATGGAAATACCGTCACCCTGACTGATCCTGAGGCAAAAATTGACCTGGGCGGCATTGCAAAAGGCTATATTGCCGACCGGCTCAAAGATTATCTAACAGACGCAGGAGTGAGTCATGCGTTGATCAACCTGGGGGGCAATGTGCTGACCCTGGGCGGGCGCTATGACGGCTCAGACTTTCGCATCGGCATACAGAAACCATTTTCCGGAGATGGAACAGTGCTGGGTACGGTATCCGTATCCGACAGTTCTGTTGTATCGTCGGGAGATTACGAACGGTATTTCGAGAAAGACGGCGCGATCTACCATCACATTCTTGATCCGGACACCGGCTATCCTGTGCAGAATGACCTGGATCAGGTAACGATTATCTCTGACCGGTCTGTGGACGGCGATGCCCTGAGCACGACCTGCTACGCTCTCGGGCTTGAGGACGGGATGAAGCTGATTCGGAGTATGGAAGAGATCGAAGCAGTCTTTGTGACAAAAGACGGGGAGCTGCATACAAGCAGCTCCCGGATCGATCTCTCATTATAATTCTGCCCGGATAACCTTTCTCGGGCATTTCTCTGCGCATACACCACAGTTCGTACATTTCTCCACATCGATATGCGCGAGAAAATTCTGAACTGTTATTGCGCCTGCCTCGCAGTTGTTCTCGCAGATCCGGCACCCGATGCATCCTGACTGACACACATCCATAAGCGCCTTTCCTTTTTCATTGGAACTGCACTGTACAAATGTCCTCTGCTTATAAGGGATCAGCTCGATCAGATGCTTTGGACAGACAGAAATACATTTTCCGCATGCCTTGCATGCCGCTTTCTCTACTTTTGCGATCCCGTCTGATATATGGATCGCGTCAAACGGACACGCCTCCACACAGGAGCCATATCCGAGACACCCGTAAGCGCAGCCCTTTGCCCCGCCGTCCTGCATCTGGCTTGCCATGACACAGTCCCGGATCCCGTAATATTCATATTCTGTTCCCGCTTTTTCGCAGGTTCCCGAACACTTCACAAAGGCGGTCATGCGCTCCTTTGCAGCAGCGTCCACACCCATGATCTTCCCGATCTTCTCAGCCACCGGAGCGCCGCCCACCGGGCACCCGCCTACTTCGGCTTCGCCTTTCACGATCGCCGCAGCCAGTCCGGAACATCCCGCATAGCCGCAGCCGCCGCAGTTATTTCCCGGGAGGGCTTCCAGGATGGCCTCTTCTCTTTCGTCCACATTTACTGCAAACTTCTTTCCCGAGAACCCGAGAAAAATTCCGATGAACAGCCCCGTGCCCCCTACGATCACAGCTGCCAATATAATCCCTGTTATACTCATTCTACCTTCCTCCTATATCAGCCCTGAGAATCCGAAGAACGCGATCGCCATCAGCCCTGCTGTCACCAGCACGATCGGAGTCCCTCTGAATGATTCCGGCACATCATTATGTTCCGTCTTTTCACGGATACCCGCCATAAGCACGATCGATACGAGGAATCCCACAGCAGTCGCAAATCCGTTTACCACTCCTGGAAGAATGTCATAGCTTTCCTGTACATTGGTGAGCGCCACTCCGAGCACGGCACAGTTCGTTGTAATGAGCGGGAGATACACTCCCAGAGCATTGTAGAGAGGCGGCATGGATTTCTTCAGGAACAGTTCCACAAACTGAACAAGTGCAGCGATAACGAGGATAAAAACGATCGTATTCAGGTACTCCAGCTCCCCGCCCATGATGTTCGGATTGCCGAGGATGAACTTGTAGATCAGCCCGGTCACAAAAGAGGCGATCGTTATGACAAATACGACCGCGCCGCCCATCCCGGCCGCTGTCTTTACGTTTTTGGAAACGCCCAGGAACGGGCATATCCCAAGGAACTGACTGAGCACAACATTATTGACAAACGCCGAGCCCACTGCAATCAATAATAATTCCTGCATTTAAGCCCCCTCCTCTTCTTTCTTTATATCTGAAACAAGGTGTCCTCCGCAGATACCCCTGCCGGCACAGGATGCGCAGCCTTCGCCGCATCCTGCGTTTTGCGGAGCCTTTTTACCTTTTTTTGCAAGATGATTTTTTATTTTATTCTGGAGAGCCACAAGGCATGCCAGCACAAAGAAAGCCCCCGGAGCCAGAATAAAGATTGTCAGCGGCTCATAGGAATCCGGCATGATCTGCCGCCCGAAAATCTGTCCTGCACCGATCAGTTCCCTGACGATACCGATACAGGTCAGGCCCACCGTAAAGCCCAGCCCCATTCCGATCCCGTCAAAAACAGACGGAAGCACAGGATTTTTGGAGGCATAGCTTTCCGCCCTTCCCAGGATGATACAGTTTACCACGATCAGCGGGATGTAAAGCCCGAGGGAATCATACAGCCCCGGCACAAATCCCTCGAGAAGGAAATCCACGATGGTCACGAAGGAAGCCACGACGACGATAAACGCCGGCATGCGCACCGAATCCGGGATGATTTTTCTCAGCATGGATATCAGCATATTTGACATGATGAGCACCGCCGTAGTAGACAGCCCCATTCCGATCCCATTTATGGCAGAAGTAGTGACTGCCAGTGTGGGGCACATACCGAGCATAAGCACAAAAGTAGGGTTTTCTTTGACAAGCCCGTTAAAGATACGCTCTGTACACTTATTCAATGACACCGCCTCCTAACTCATTCTGATAATAAACAAGCGCCGCGTCCACTGCGTTCGTGACAGCATTGGTGGTGATGGTGGCGCCGCTGATCGCATCGATCATATCATCTCCGCTCTCGCCGGACTTCGTATAGCTGAATTTCTCCACCTTCTTGTCTTTGAACTGGTCTTTGAAATCCGTCTCAGCCGCCTTCATCCCGAGACCGGCAGTCTCGCTGATCGACAGCATCTCAATGCCGGTCACCGTACCATCGGCGGCAATGCCGACAGAGATTTCGATGTCGCCGGCATAGCCCTCATGGGAAATAACATTCACTACATACCCCACAGTCCCGCCGCTTCCGTCCTTCCCGGTGACAGCGTCTGAGATCTCATTGGAATCATAACCGTTTTCCCGGAGCAGTTCTCCCGCTTTTTCTGCGTCATACTCCCCGTACTCCTCAAAAGAGGCCGCGTCAGGAAGAACTGAGCGGAACGCCTCCTGTCTTGTATTTTCCTGCGCGATGGCAATGGGTTTCTTTGTGATATCATATACCAGTCCCAGCAGCAGTCCGGATACCACTGTGATCGCTGTCAGGATCAGAGTATTCTTTATGATCTTATTCATTACTTCTCTCCCCCTTTCCCGAATGGTCTCGGAAGAGTCGCCTTCTCGATCAGAGGCACGAGCAGATTGCTGATGATGATCGCATAGGAAACTCCTTCCGCTGAACCGCCGAAGAGTCGGAATAATCCGGTCAGCAGTCCCATGCAGATCCCATATACGATCTTTCCGCCTCCGGTAATCGGCGAGGTGACATAATCTGTGGCCATAAACCACGCTCCCAGCATCAGTCCGCCGCCGCACAGATGGGCGGTTATGTACTGCGGGTCAAAGCCGTGTCCCCCAAAGATCGTAATAAATATGACAAAAGATACGATATAGGAACCCGGGATCTTCAGGTCGATCACACCCATGAGAAGGAGGAACATTGCCCCGATCATGATGGCAATGACCGAGGTCTCCCCGATCGTTCCGCGGATATTTCCCACCAGCATATCCATTGTATTTACCGCCTGCCCTGCCTTCAGCTCCGCCAGCGGTGTGGGGCCCGTAACGCCGTCGTACACAAAATAAGTCATCTGACCCGCAAAACAGATCAGCAGAAAGCAGCGCGCCGCAAGAGCAGGATTCATAAAATTCTGTCCCAGCCCTCCGAAAAGCTGTTTCACAACAACGATCGCAAACACGGCTCCCAGCGCGCCCATCCACCACGGGAGAGTAGGCGGAAGATTGAGGGCAAGCAGGAGTCCTGTAACTACTGCGCTGAGATCACTGACCGTAACCGGCTTCTTCATCAGTTTCTCATAGATGTATTCTGACAGGACGGCTGCGGCAGTCGTGACCACAACCAGGATCCATGCATCCTCATGACGGAAATTCCAGATGCCGAACGCGGTCGCCGGAAGAAGGGCGATCACCACCATAAGCATAATATTGCCGGTTCTGATCCGGTCCCGGATATGCGGCGAAGATGATACATTAAAATTCTCGTTCAATACTCCGTCTCCTCTCTTATTTCTTTCTCTTATTTGCCAGCGCAGTCTTGCGCATGGAACCGATCGCCTGCTTCAGCTGTCTCTTCGCAGGGCAAACATAGCTGCAGGAGCCGCACTCCACACATTCCAGCCCGTTCATTGCCACAAATCCGTCCTCATCATGACGTATCGCAAGGTCTGCCAGTCTGGACGGTATGATCCTGCTCGGACAGACTTCTACGCATCTTGCACAGTTAATGCACGCGGTCTCCCGCGCCTTCGCCACTGCGTCTTCCTTAAAGGCAAGCAGAGAGGAAGACGTTTTTGTCACAGGCGCGTCTGCCGTCACCATGGCAAAGCCCATCATCGGCCCGCCTGAAATCAGTTTCTGAGGCGGAACAATAAATCCGCCTGATGCCTTGATCAGTTCCTCATGGCTGATCCCCAGCGGTACCAGGTAATTCCCCGGGGTTACTATGTCATCCCCGCTCACAGTCACCACACGCTCCGTCAGAGCTCTTCCCTTTGCAACAGCATAATGAATATTGATCAATGTCTCTACGTTATCAACAATGCATCCTGCGTCTGCCGGAAGCATGGAAGAGTAAATGGCGCGCCCTGTCGCCACGTAGATCAGCTGCCTCTCTGCCCCCTGCGGATACTTTGTCAGAAGCCTTTTCACACTCATTCGAGGTTCATCCGATACTGCAGATTTCAGCGCTTCAATACAGTCTTTTTTATTATCCTCCACCGCAAAGATTCCCTTCGCATTCGGAAACAGAGATAACACGATCCTCATGCCATTTATCAGTTCTTCCGTATTTTCCAGCATCCTCCTGTAATCCGAGGTAATATATGGCTCGCATTCCGCGCAGTTGGCAATGATATAATCGATTTTTTCCGGTTCTTTGGGCGAAAGCTTGATCCTTGTCGGGAACCCGGCTCCGCCCATGCCCACGATGCCGGAGTCTCCGATCCTGTCCAGGATTTCCTCCCGTGTCATGTCAGACAATGATTTCACGGCCTCATATCGCATCTCCTCATAACTGCCGTCATTCTCGATCACAATGCATTCTGTCTTTGTCCCGGAGGGACTGAATCTTTGTTCCAGCCCTTTGACAGTTCCGGAAACCGAGGCATGGACAGGAGCGGATACATATCCGCCCGGTGCGGCGATCATCTGCCCTTTTAATACACGATCACCCTTTTTTACCAGTGGATTAGCCGGGGCACCGATATGCTGAGACAGCGGATACACCAGTTCCCCTTCCGGCAGGAGGCGCCGGATCGGCTGATCTTTCGAAAACCGCTTCCCGTCATCCGGATGTATCCCGCCTTTAAATGTCAGAAGTCCCATACTTCCCTTCCTTTCTCCGCGGATAATCCGCTAAAATAATTTTTATGCATTTGTAAAGATTATATTATGCTCATCTTTCAAAAACAGCGGAGCAGCAAACAAAACTTTTGTCACGCAAATACTTTGTTGCTTTTTTAACAAAAAAACAGGGCGATACACGCTATATCGCCCTGTTTTTATCTCATTAAGGAAATGCATCACTCTTCCTCTTCCTTTACCGCTTCAGTTTCCTCTGGCTGTTCGGACTGAAGCGCCTTCATGCTCAGGCTGATCTTCTTTTCCGCCTCATTGAGATCAACAATCTTTGCGCTAATCTCCTGTCCAATGGAAAGTATATCAGACGGCTTGTCCACATGATCTCTGGAAATCTGCGATACATGAAGCAGTGCGTCGACCCCCGGCGCAAGCTCAACAAATGCGCCGAAATCTGTCATTCTGGCAATTTTGCCTGTGATAACTTTTCCGACTGCGAAATCCTCTGCGGCATTTGCCCACGGATTTGTCTCCGGAAACTTCAGGCTGAGTGCGATTTTTGTATCATGGATATCTTTTACAAGAACTGTAAGCTTATCGCCAACATGGAATACTTTCTTCGGATTGTCAACCCTGCCCCATGACATCTCTGAAATATGCAGCAGGCCGTCAACGCCGCCGAGATCAACAAATGCGCCAAAATCTGTCACATTCTTAACGATACCTTCGATCCTGTCGCCGATCTGAAGTCTTGCAAAAAGCTCTTTCTGCTTCTCTGCGCGCTCAGCTACAAGGAGCTGTCTCCTGTCGCCGATCACACGGTTCCTTCTCGGATTGAACTCGCTGATTACAAACTCGATCTCCTGACCTTCGTATTTACTGAGATCTTTCTCGTAAGAGTCAGACACAAGGCTCGCCGGGATAAATACTCTGACCTCATCCACTGTCGCGCAGATACCGCCGCCCAGGATCTGCGTAACTGTTGCCTTAAGAACCTCTTTGTTCTCATAAGCCTCGCGCAGTCTCTCGTTTCCTTTCTCAGCGGCAAGTCTCTTGTATGTAAGAAGGACCTGTCCTTCGCCGTCATTTACTTTCAGAACTTTGACGGTCATTGTGTCGCCAACGGAAACGACTGTTGTCAGATCGATGGACTGATCGTTGGAATATTCATTCTTCGTGATAATACCGTCCGCCTTATAGCCGATGTTCAGGATAATCTCATCCGGCTTTACATCGATAACAGTACCCTCAACGACCTCCCCGTTATGAATTGTTTTGAATGACTCGTCTAACATCTGTTCAAAAGATAACTCTGACATTATTTTGAACCTCCTCAATTATATTGTTGGGCGTGGATGCCCCTGCTGTAATACCTACTGTTTCCACTGACCCTAATTGATTCAAATTCAAATCGTCAAGTGTCTGAATATAGTACGTATTGTTACATGCCATCCGGCAAATTTCAAATAACTTCTGGGTATTGGAACTATGTTTGTCACCAATCACTATCATAGCATCCACCGATTCCGCGATGCTCTGAGCCTCTGTCTGGCGTTCTTTCGTAGCATTGCAGATTGTATTTAAAACACTTACATCATAACTCTTTTTCTTGATAATTTCAACTAAATCTTTAAATTTATTGTAATTAAATGTCGTCTGCGAAACCACGCATATTTTCTCATTTTTCTGAAATTCACTGCTCTGAGCGCTTTCTATATCCCGGATGACAGTAACCCGGTCGCCTGCCCACCCCCTGATGCCCTGAACTTCGGGATGCTCAGGATTACCAATAATGACAATATGCGCTCCGGCAGCGCTTTCCCTGCTTACAATGCCGTGGATCTTCTTTACAAACGGACAGGTTGCGTCTACAATATGTATTCCTTTTGCATACATCTTATCATAGATCCTCTTTTCCACGCCGTGGGACCGGATAATGACCGTTCCGCCGGAGAGCCTGTCCAGTTCTTCCTCCGAGCGGAGCACGACGATCCCTTTCCTCTCCATATCCTTTACCACTTCTTCGTTATGGATGATCGGACCGTACGTATAGATTTTCTCATCACAGGTATCCACCTGCTCATAAACCGTATCCACGGCACGTCTTACGCCAAAACAAAATCCGGCTGTTTTCGCCTTGATTACCTTCATTTTCTGAAATCTCCTTTACTTACAGTAAGAACAGATCGTATCCACCACTTCCTGCACCGTCATATCTGAACTGTCCAGGAGCACTGCGTCCTCCGCCTGTTTCAGCGGCGCGATCTCTCTTGTCATATCGCGCGCATCGCGTTCCCTGATGTCATGTGCGATAGATTCCAGATCACACATTTCTCCTTTTTCTCTCAGCTCATCATATCTGCGCTTTGCCCTTGTCTCCACACTTGCAGTGAGATAGATCTTTACATCCGCATTGGGAAGGATATTCGTCCCGATATCTCTGCCATCCATGATCACATCCTGTGTCCTCGCAAGACTGCGCTGAAGTTCAAGAAGCTTTTCCCGCACCGCAGGGATCGCTGATGTCCTGGAAGCCATATTGCCGACCTCTTCTGTGCGGAGCATGGATGTCACATTCTCGCCGTTCAGATATACCTGCTGTACTCCATTCTCATATGCGATCGTCACTTCCGCATCTTTGCATGCCGCTGTCACCGCGTCTTTATCCTCCGCACGGACTCCTTTTTTCAGGAAATGGATCGCAAGCCCTCTGTACATGGCTCCTGTATCTACATATATATATCCTTTTTCTTTCGCGACCAGCTTTGCGATCGTACTCTTTCCGGCGCCGGCCGGTCCGTCGATTGCTACGTTATAACCCATGATGTCCTCCTCATATAAAACTAAATCCAGTATACCCCGGGAGAGGCTGATGCACAAGGAATTTATGCATTCAGCCCTGCCAGATATCCCGTGCTCCACGCGATCTGGAGATTATAACCTCCGGTCACAGCATCCAGATCAAGCACCTCTCCGGCAAAATAAAGACCATTGACAAGTTTTGACTCCATGGTTCCCGGATCGATCTCTTTTACAGACACGCCGCCTTTTGTGATGATGGCCGCATTATACCCCCTCAGTCCCGTAAGGGTCATGCTGAAGTCTTTGATCAGACGCACAAAATGCAGGCGTTCTTCTTTTGTGACCTCGTTTACTTTTTTCTCGTCAGGGATTCCGGAAAGTTCAACGATCACGGGTTTCAATTTTGAGGGAAAGAGACTGTCGACCGCGTTTTTAAACTGCCGGTTATGGTTCGCTTCAAATTCCCGCAGCACCCTTTTATCCAGCTGTTCTTCCGTAAGCGCGGGTTTCAGGTCGATATGGAGTGTCAGAGGATGTTCTCTCAGCTTTTTCCCCACAATACTGCTGGCGCTCAATATCACAGGGCCGGTTACTCCGTAATGAGTAAAGAGCATTTCTCCAAACTCTTCATACAGCTTTTTCTTTCCGTCAGTGATCCGTATCTCAACGTTGCGCAGAGACAGTCCCATTAATTCTCTGGCATACCATTCTTTCACTTCCATCGGAACCAGCGCCGGGGAAAGGTCTGTCACTTTATGCC
Source organism: uncultured Mediterraneibacter sp. (assembly GCA_944376695.1). Classification (GTDB taxonomy): domain Bacteria; phylum Bacillota; class Clostridia; order Lachnospirales; family Lachnospiraceae; genus Mediterraneibacter. The sequence continues at coordinate 159,783 of CALWDM010000001.1, forward strand.
CGCACTCCCGTGCAAACCGATAGCCGTCTCCTGTAGAGCCGGTGGAAGGATACGAGATTCCTCCTGTCGCGATGATGACTGCGTCAGCATGCAGTTCTTTTCCGGAGGAGAGGCGGACTCCTGTCACCCTGCCGTCATCTGCAAGTATCTCATTTGCTTCCATCCTCAGTCTGACTTCGACTCCGAGCCGTTTCATTTCCTGTTCCAGCGCCCGGATCACGTCAGAAGAATGGTCGGATGCGGGAAAAACTCTGCCGCCTCTCTCCACTTTTGTCTTCACGCCAAGTTCCTCAAAAAAATCTATGACCTGATCATTTGTCATGGTGTAAAAACTGCTGTACAGAAATTTCGGGTTGCTGACCACCGCGGAAAAAAGTTCCTCAATATCCCCGGCATTCGTGATATTGCATCTTCCTTTACCTGTAATGAACAGCTTCTTTCCCAGCTTCTCGTTTTTTTCGATCAAAAGGACATTCTTTCCGTTCCGGGCCGCGGTGACCGCCGCCATCATTCCAGCCGCGCCGCCGCCAGCCACAAGGATCTTACGCATCTGCCCGTGCTTCCTTTCCATCTTTTTTTCCTTTATCCGGTTCTTCTGCAGTACCCTTCGCTTTTTCCATGCTGTTTACAGAAAATGAGTCGCTCACCGGATTCAGCTCATCGCCGCTGTACACCTGGTATTCGCCCCAGAGCTGCTCCAGTGTTTCCAGTGTTGAGACAACCTCTTTCTGCTTCTTCATACACAGCGCGACGACAAGGGCATTGATTACGCTCAGAGGCGCAACAAGGGAATCCACGATAGACGCCATATCGCTGCGCGCGATCAGGTTGCAGGAGGAATACAGGTTCATGGGGGAATGGATGCTGTCTGTCAGTGTAATCACCTTTGCCTTCCGGTTGCTGGCAAATTCCAGAGCCTTTAGGGCACGCATGGAATATCTCGGGAAACTGATGCCTATGATCACGTCTCTCTCATTAATGCGTATCAATTGTTCAAATATCTCGCTGGAACTGTTTGTGGCCACTGTCGTCACGTCTTCACAGATCAGATTCAGGTAAAATCCGAGAAACGACGCCAGCGGAGCGCAGCTCCTGATCCCGATCACATAGATCCTCTTTGCTCCGAGTATCGTGTCGATGGCAAGATTGAACGCCTTGTGGTCGATCACGGATAGGGTCTGTTTGATTTTCTCAATATCTGAATTCAGGACTGTCTCCAGTATCTCGCTCTGGCTGATCCGCCCATACGTGACCTCCATCCTCTGGATCGAATTCAGCTTATTCCTCACCAGTTCTTCCAAAGCCTTCTGGAATCCCGGATATCCGCTGTATCCAAGCTGGATGGCAAAACGGACGACCGTAGACTCACTAACCCCTACGGTCTCTCCCAGCCTCGCCGCTGTCAGAAAAACCGCTTTGTCATAGTTGTTGCATACATAATCCGCCAGCCTGCGCTGTCCTTTACTCATTTTTGCATACTTTTCTTCAATCCTGAGGATCAATTCATTTGTCGTATTTTCTGCTGTTTCCATACTGTTATATTCTATCCTTTATTTTAATTGTCCGCCGTACTTTTCCCGGCTTTCTCAATGCATCTTACGCATGGCCTCCCACAGGAAAATCTCAGACAGGTCTTGTATATTCTTTTAACCATATCTTTTCCTCTTCATTCAGATAAGGCGAGACAGCTCCAAAGACTTGCTTATGATAATCATTGAGCATGGTCCGCTCTTCTTCCGTCATCTGCTCCGGCAGCAGAGCGTCAAGATCAATGGGAACAAAAGTCAGCGGTTCGAAATGCATGAACTGACCGTATCCATTCTTTTCGTCCTCGCACACGAGAAGCTCATTCTCAAGCCGGATACCGTGAGAGCCTTCTACATAAATTCCCGGTTCATCCGTTATTACCATGTTCTTTTCCAGGACCGGCGCCGGCGTCTTTCCTTCTTTCCAGCGGAAATTCACAGGGGGTTCATGTACATTGAGAAGGTACCCCACTCCGTGCCCTGTTCCATGATTAAAATTCACCCGCTTCTTCCAGTACACCTCCCGTGCGATGCAGTCCAGGTTTGCTCCGCTGCACCCGTGAAGAAATACTGTATTCATCAGCCGGAGCATTGCCCGGGCAGTCAGAGTAAAATCTTCCTTTTCCCTCTGGGAGACTTCCCCAAGAGCCACTGTCCGCGTGATATCCGTTGACCCTTCGATGTAATGTCCGCCAGTATCTGTCAGCAGAAGCCTTCCCTCGAAGAGAACAGCATTCGACTTTTCTGACGCGCTGTAATGGACGATCGCGCCGTGCTCCCCAAAAGCGCTGATCGGCTCAAAGCTTGCCTCCAGGTATCCGCCCTGCTCCCTGCGGAAATTCTCCAGCTTTTCGGCTGCGGATATCTCCGTGATCTCCTGTTTTCCGATATTCTTTTTCAGCCAGTACATAAATCTGGTATGCGCCACTGCATCTTTTATGTGCGCCTTTTTAGTATTTTCGATCTCCGTATCGTTTTTCATGCATTTCATCAGGACCTCAGGGTTTTCCGCTTCCCTGACCCCGATATTTTCCGGGAGCTTTCTGTACAGCGCATAATTCACCCTGTCCGGATCGAGCATGACACAGGATGAGGCTGGAAGCGCTGAAACCGCCTCCTGGATCTCATCATACGGGCGTATCCGAATGCCGTTTCCCGTAAGCGCTGCCTTCATCTCTGAGGAGAACTTTTTCTCCTCCGCAAAAAGGATCCCGCGGTCCATGTATAAGATCAGATAGCTTAAGACCAGGGGACAGTACGCGATATCATTTCCCCGGATATTGAGCAGCCAGGCAATGTCGTCCAGGCTTGTCAGGAGATGGACATCTGCCCCGAGTTCCTCCATTTTTCCGCGCACGCGCCCCAGCTTCGACGCTGCACTTTCTCCGGTATATTTTTCATCAAGGGCAAACGCCTTTTCTTCCGGCATCCGGGGTCTGTTCTCCCAGATCCGCCCGACAAGGTCGATCTCACAGGAAACTGTCCCGTTCTTTAACGCAGCCGTGTCTTCATAGCGCTTTCCTTCTTCGATGCCCACAGTCCTTCCGTCAAAACCGATAACGCCGTTTTCCGGAAGTTCTTTTTCCAAAAAAGCTTCGATCGTATCACATTCCGGCTCCCCGATCCTGCAGAGGACAATCCCGCTCCCTTTCAGTTCGTTTTCCGCCTGTATAAAGTATCTGCCGTCCGTCCACAGGCAGGCTTTGTCTCTTGTAAATACAGCGGTACCTGCCGAGCCGGTAAACCCTGTCATATATTGGCGTGTCTTAAAATAACTGCCCACATACTCACTTTGATGATAATCCGCCGAAGGGACGATCCAGATATCGATCCCTTCCCTCTCCATCTCGCCGCGCAGGGCAGCGATCCTGTCCGTAACTTTCATCCGGAAGCCTCCATTATAAAAATTGAATTACTTTCTGTCCTCAAATCTTATATATCATAACACTAAACATCTTCTTGTACAAATAGAAAATGAGGACCAATCCTCTCAGGGATCAGTCCTCTCATTTCAAACCTGCTTTTATTATTTATCAGATTATACCGGATAGGCGCCATTCTCAGTGTCCGCCACTGTTGCGTCAACCTTTGTCTGCTGTGCCTGTCTGTATTTGAAGAAATCTACAGCCACCTGCGGGAAGAGCGCGTATGTCAGTACATCTTCATCCTGCTGGATCCACTGCTCACACTCTTTGCGGAGCGTATCCAGCTCGTTCGGGATGAGATCCGCCGGACGGCACGTAATGATCTCCGCGTTTTCCCCAAGGATCTTCTTCTGCAGATCCGGGTTCACTGGTTTTACTGTCGCGCCGTATTTTCCTGCAAGGATATCTTTTGTCTCCTTTGTCGCCACCTTGTAGCGCTCGCCCATCAGCACATTGAGCACTGCCTGGGTTCCCACGATCTGTGAGGACGGTGTGACAAGCGGCGGCTCGCCCAGGTCTTTACGCACGCGCGGAACTTCCTCCAGCACCTCATAAAATCTGTCCTCCGCTCCCTGCTCTTTCAGCTGGGATGTCAGGTTGGAGAGCATGCCGCCCGGCACCTGATAAAGGAGAGTCTTGATATTTACGCCCAGGTTCTTCGGATTTAACAGGCCGCTCTCAAGCGCGTCGTCACGGATCGGACGGAAGTAGTCCGCGATCTCGGAGAGAAGCTGCTGATCCAGTCCTGTATCATACGGAGTTCCCTTGAAGGTCTCCACCATAACCTCTGTCGCTGGCTGGGATGTGCCAAGCGCAAACGGTGACATTGCAGTATCGATGATATCCGCGCCCGCCTCAACCGCTTTCAGGTATGTCATGGATGCGACGCCGGACGTATAGTGGGTGTGCATCTCGATCGGGATATCAACCGCTTCTTTCAGCGCTGTCACAAGCTCTGTCGCCTGATACGGGCAGAGGAGACCTGCCATATCCTTTACGCAGATAGAATTTGCGCCCATATCTTCAATCCGTTTTGCCAGATCCACCCAGTAGTCCAGTGTATACGCATCGCCGAGTGTATAGGACATAGCGACCTGCGCATGTGCCTTTTCTTTATTTGCCGCTGTGACTGCTGTCTGAAGATTGCGGATGTCATTCAGGCAGTCAAAGATGCGGATGATATCAATGCCGTTTGCCACAGATTTCTGAACAAAATACTCAACCACATCATCCGCATACGGGCGGTAGCCAAGGATATTCTGTCCGCGGAAAAGCATCTGAAGCTTTGTGTTTTTGAAGCCGTCGCGGAATTTCCTCAGCCTCTCCCACGGATCTTCTTTGAGGAAGCGCAGGGAAGCGTCAAATGTAGCGCCGCCCCAGCACTCTACTGCGTGGTATCCTACTTTGTCCATCTTGTCGATGATCGGGAGCATCTGCTCTGTTGTCATCCTTGTAGCGATCAGTGACTGATGGGCGTCACGCAGGATCGTTTCTGTAATCTTAACTGGTTTCTTTTCCATTTCTGCCATTTCTCTGTCCTCCAAATCTATTACTTAACGCCAAAGATCGCCATGAATGTCCCGGCAACGACCGCAGTACCTATGACGCCGGCCACATTCGGTCCCATCGCATGCATCAGAAGAAAGTTCGTCGGATCAGCCTCAGCACCCACCTTCTGGGAGACACGGGCCGCCATAGGAACGGCTGACACGCCCGCCGAGCCGATCAGCGGATTTACCTTGCCGCCGGACGCCCAGCACATAATCTTACCGAATACAACGCCTGCCGCTGTACCGAAGGCAAATGCGATCAGGCCGAGGATCACGATCTTGATCGTATCCATGTTCAGGAAGGCCTCCGCACTCGTCGTAGCGCCTACGGATGTTCCGAGCAGGATCACGACGATATACATCAGGACATTTGCCGCTGTATCTGTCAGCTGTCTTACGACGCCGCACTCTTTGAACAGATTTCCGAGCATAAGCATACCGACCAGCGGAGCTGTCGTCGGAAGGATCACACAGACAACGATCGTGATGATGACCGGGAACAGGATCCTCTCCAGTTTGGATACCGGACGGAGCTGTTCCATCTTGATCTTTCGCTCTTTCTCTGTTGTAAGAAGCTTCATGATCGGCGGCTGGATGATCGGAACGAGCGACATGTAAGAGTACGCCGCCACCGCGATCGGTCCCAGGATCGCCGTCTGCTGGAGCTTTCCTGCAAGGAAGATGGAGGTCGGTCCGTCAGCTCCGCCGATGATGGCGATCGCTGCCGCTGCCTTATCAGAGAATCCCATTGCCATGGCTCCCAGATAGGCCGCAAAGATACCGAACTGTGCCGCAGCTCCGAGAAGGAAACTCTTCGGATTCGCGATCAGCGGACCAAAGTCAGTCATCGCTCCGACTCCGAGGAAGATCAGAGACGGAAGGATCGACCATTCGTCGAGCAGATAGAAGTAATACAGAAGTCCGCCTGTCCCGTTGGACGCATCTTCCGGCGCGATCATAATATCAGGATAGATATTTACCAGAAGCATACCAAAGGCGATCGGGACGAGCAGAAGCGGCTCAAAGCCGTGCCTGATCGCCAGATAGAGGAAGAGGCATGCAACGCCGATCATGATGAGATTTCCCACCGTCAGGTTCATGAAGGCGGTCTGCTCTACCAGATTCCCCAGTGTATTTATTATATATTCCATTTGTCAAACCTCCTGGTGAGTAACTAGTTTAATGTGGCGAGTACTGCTCCTGCCTCAATGGCGTCGCCTACTGCCACATCAATGCTGGCAATGGTTCCCGCTTCCGGGGCAACAACCGGGATCTCCATCTTCATCGCTTCGATGATCACGACAGCGTCTCCCGCCTGTACGCTCTGTCCCACTGTTGTCGGGATCTGATATACCTTTCCCGCTGCTCCGGCTTTTACCTGGATCCTTCCCGCTCCTGCCGATTTCGGCACTGCTGCCGGAGCCGGTGCAGGCGCCTTCGGCGCTGCCGGTGCTTTCGGCGCCGCAGCTGCAGCCGGTGCTGCGCCTGCGCCCTTCTCTTCCACTGTCACATCGTAGACGTTTCCATTTACTGTAATCGTATAATTTTTCATTTTCCAATCCTCCTGCATATTAATTCCATTTATTTGATTTTCTTCTCCTGATCGATCTTACCACAAACCCATCCGGGGACGTGCCTTCAGACGCTGCAACTGCCGCAGCGATCACCGCCGCCAGCTCTGTATCGTCTGTCACATCATCCTCGACCTCCGGGACCGCTGCCGGAACAGCTGCCGCCTGCGGTGCTTCCGCTGCCGGAGCCGGACTCTTCCGGAATTTTTTCTCGAGTACCGGAATATATTTCAAAAGCCAGATGATAAATGACAGGAAGATCAGTACGACAAATGTCGTTCCCATACCGAGCACGGTGTTCAATCCCGCTTTCTGCAGAATCTCTCCGGTTGTGTAAGACGCGCTCACTGTAAGGCTTCCCATATTTCCCTTGTCATCAAAAGCAAACTCCAGAGTAGCGTCCCGGTCTGCAAAATTGCCTTCCGTAGTCAGGACGGGTCCGTCATTCGTCATTTCCATCGTATATTCACCCCGGTCAACAAATGAGCCGCATTCCTCTAAACCGGCGTTCCACGCATCGATCATCCCGAGGAAGCTCTCTCCTGTGACCGGTACTCCTGTATTGAGCAGAGTCAGATCGAGTTCCAGTTCTGACATATCCTGAAAACTCTCCATCTGCTCCCAGGGCATCGCGCTGAAATTCTGTATGATAAAGTCAGCATACTGCTCGAGCTCTGCCTGGTCATATTCTGTCGTCTCAGACTTGCCGCACCCTGTAAATAAGCTAAGCGTCAGGATGAGGACAAGTCCCAATAAACTGATTTTTTTCTTCACTTCGCCTCACCTCACTAAACCGTCCCGTGTTTTTTATCCGGACGGTCCTCTCTCTTTGTGAACAGCATCTCAAAAGCGCCGATCACATATTTTCTCGTATCAGCAGGTTCGATGATCGCATCCACATATCCTCTTCCTGCGGCTGCTTTCGGGCTGGACTGCAGCTCTTTATACTCAGCAGCCTTTTCTTTCTGGACCGATGCATCTGCATCCGCATACATGATCCTGGCCGCCAGTTCCGGATCCATCATACCGATCTCAGCTTCCGGCCATGCATAGACCATATCTGCACCAATGGACTTGCTGTTCATCGCCACATAAGCGCTTCCGTATGCCTTGCCAGTGATCACATTCACCTTCGGCACTGTCGCATTGGCAAATGTATATGTCATCCTCGCAACCGCTCTTGCCATATTCTTCTCAGACTCCACTGTAGCCGCAAAACCGGCAACATTCGTCAGAGTAAGCACCGGGATCGAAAATGCATCGCAGAAATTTACAAAATCAATCGCCTTTTTGCACCCGTCAACAGTGAGCGCACAGTCGAAGGAAGCCTCTTCACTTCCGTCTGCGCCATAAGCCTTCGTGCGGTTCGCAACGGCTCCTACTGTCATACCGTTCAGACGGATAAAACCAGTTACCATCTCTTTTGCGTATTCTTTTTTCATTTCAAAGAAGATCTGATCATCCGCGATCTGTGACAGAACAACCGCCGCGTCTTCTGCCGCAGCTGCGATATCTGTGCATACACGGTTCAGGTCATCTGTACATTCCTCATAGGAAAGGTCGTCCTCATAATTTGCAGGAATCATGCATACAAGAGAACGGATCTGCCCGAGGATCTCCGCCTCAGTACCGATGCCGTCAACCAGCCCTGCTGTCGCACTCTGGTACTGAGCACTGGAAGTATCGCATCTGGAGATCTCATTTCCCTCCAGAGCGTTCGGAGAATTCACGAAAAGTTTTCCCTCTTTTTCTTCCATAAATGTAAAGTCAGCCAGACCGGGAACTACCGCAAGACCTCCTCCGCACATGCCAAAGATCGCAGCGATCTGCGGGACCACGCCTGAAGCCATTGTCTGTCTGTAATAAAGTCCTCCGAACGCCTCCAGTGCGTCCGTAGCCTCCTGAAGCCTTAAGCCCGCGCAGTCGATCAGACCGATCACCGGAGCCCCCATCTTCATTGCCATATCATAGATGTTTGCGATCTTTTTCGCATGCATCTCTCCGATTGCCCCATTGAGCACAGCGGCGTCCTGGCTGTATACATATACAAGGTTGCCGTCGATCACTCCATATCCGGTAATGACGCCGTCTGATGGAGTCGCTTTTTCCTGCAGGTTGAAATCCGTACTTCTGGCAGTAACAGCACCGCCGATCTCAACAAAACTGCCCTCATCAAGCAATGCGGCAATTCGTCTGCCTGCTGAGTTTTCTGTTGCATTGTAGCTCATAATCCAGTCCTCCATATTAATAAATTTGTTTAAAATAAACCAAAATTTCTGCCTATTTTAGTATATATCAGCCTTATGGGAATTTCAATTCAAAATTGAACAGATTTGACAATATTTTCACATAATAAAATCTGTATTTGTGGGGGAGCCTGTGATTGGCTAAACGTCCGAAAACCGTCGGTTTGATTCAGGACGTTTTCGCGGCGGGCGGGGATATGGGTGGTTGAGGCGACTTCGGAATGAGGCCTGGAAAAAGTAGAAATCAGGGGATACGCGTTGGGATCAGAAGAGAGGTTGTCTGAGGCGAAGCCGAGTTCCTCTCTTCTGATCCCTGGTTTTAGCGTGTTCCCTGATTTCGTAGTTTTTCCTGCCTCATGGAGCGGAGCCGATGCCAGCCATATCCCCGCGCTGAATACGTCTTCGATACATCCGCTTCGATGTTTTCGGACGTTTGACTCTACAGATGGCTCCCCCGCAAATACAGATTTCACTTTCGATTGCGGTACTGTACGGGTGTGATATTATACATTTTCTTAAATACCCTGTTAAAATGTTCTACATTCTGATATCCCACAGACTCAGCGATGCTCTCAACGGTAGCGCTGCTTCCTTTGAGCATTGCCCTTGCTTTTTTCATTCGTATCTTCTTTAAGATATCACCGAATGTCATGCCGGACTTCTCTCTGATGTATTTGGAGAGATACGGTTTGGAGAGGAAAAATTTCTCCGAGAGATCGTCAAGTGTCACGTCCTTATAGTTCGCATAGATGTAGTTTGTGATCTCCAGAAGCCTCTCATCCATTCCCCCCCTGTGATTCTGCGATCTCTTTGATCTTATTTACAGCCACTGCAAGGGCCTCTATGGAAGCTTTGATGATATCGGCATCGATCCCGACGCCCCAGTAACGTTTCTTATTGCAGATGACTCCCACATAGGCAACCGCTCTTGAGGAAGAACCTTTCGTCAGGGAATGCTCCTCATAAAATGCCAGTTCATAGCTGATGTCAAAATAATGTTTGATCGCATTGCTCACTGCATCCAGGCGTCCGTTTCCGACACCAGTGATCCTGCGGTCGTTTCCGTTATGATGGATCACCGCGTCCGCGATGATACCGTCCTCCTGTTTGAAGTGGCACTCATCCACAGTGAATACTGGTTTTGCATTAATGTAATTATCCTCAAAGATATGATATACCCAGTCCGGAGTGAGCTCTTTATGCGCTTTGTCTGACACGTCTTTGACCAGGTATCCCACTTCTTCTTTCATCTTCTCCGGAAGGCTGATGCCGAAGCTCTGCTTCAGGATGTAGTTTACGCCGCCTTTTCCGGACTGGCTGTTGATACGGATCACATCGGAGTCGTATCTCCTGCCCACGTCCTGCGGATCGATCGGAAGATAGGGCACGGTCCATTTCTCACAGTCGTGTTCTTCCCTCCACGCCATTCCTTTTGCAATGGCATCCTGATGGGATCCTGAGAATGCGGTAAATACAAGCTCGCCCGCATAAGGCTGGCGCGGAGATACTTTCATCCGGGTCACACGCTCATATACTTCGCAAATGTCGCTCATATTTGCAAAATCAAGTTTCGGGTCAACGCCCTGGGAGAACATATTCATGGCAAGTGTGATAATGTCCACATTTCCTGTGCGCTCCCCGTTCCCGAACAGCGTGCCTTCGATCCTGTCCGCCCCGGCAAGGATCCCCAGCTCTGCATCGCTGATGCCGGACCCTCTGTCATTGTGCGGATGGAGAGAAAGGAGGACATTCTCTCTGTGAAGCAGGTGTTTATTGAAGTATTCTACCTGGCTTGCAAATACATGCGGCATCGCGTTTTCAACAGTTGTCGGAAGGTTGATGATCGCCTTGTTTTCTTTCGTCGGCTTCCAGATATCAAGGACCGCGTTGCACACCTCGAGGGCATAGTCTACCTCCGTGCCCTGGAAGCTCTCAGGACTGTACTGGAATGTAAAGCTGCCGTCAGTTTCCTCTGCAAGCTTTTTCAAAAGCGCCGCCCCGTCGGTGGCGATCTTTTTCACATGGTCCTTATCCTTACGGAACACCTGCTCTCTCTGCGCTACTGAGGTAGAATTATAGACGTGTATGATCGCGTGAGGAGCACCTTTTACTGCCTCAAATGTCCTCTTGATAATATGCTCCCTCGCCTGGGTGAGCACCTGAATCGTCACATCGTCCGGGATCATGTTCTGCTCGATCAGAGCGCGCAGGAACTGATACTCTGTCTCAGATGCAGCCGGGAAGCCGACCTCGATCACTTTAAACCCGACATCCACGAGAAGCTGGAAGAATTCCAGTTTTTCATCCAGGCTCATGGGTTCGATCAGCGCCTGATTGCCGTCTCGGAGATCCACGCTGCACCAGATGGGCGGTTTCTCAATCGCGTCTTTTTTCACCCAGTCATAGCACGGCTCCGGCGGCATAAAATAAGTCTTTTCATATTTCTTCCAGTTTTCCATTTTTGTACATCTCCTTATATTTAATCAATTTGATTGCTTTATTTTATCCTCACTTATCCTATCATAGCTCTTCTTTATATGCCAGTGGCAAAATTAATCATTTTAATTGATCTATTTTAATATTTTTTGTTTTTGTGCTCCATTTCATTGTGTTATCGGCATAAAAACTGATCTGCAATGTAGGACAGGCATACATGGAAGCTGCGTCTCCCCACATTCTCTGACGCAAAAACCGGATACACGGCCAGAGTCCTGCCCTCCAGTGTATAGATCAGTTCTCCCAGCCGGTCCCCTTCCTTTACCGGAGCCTGTATTTTTTCCGGCAGGCGCAGTTCTTCTTTCAGTTCTTCTGTCTGATTCATCAGCAGCTTCTGAGTTCCTCCTCCAGTCCTCAGCACGGCTTCTGCGGGCTCTTTACCCGGGAATCCTCCGTCAAAACCATTTTCTACTTTTATTGTACTGACAGGAAGTTTTGGGCTGATCTCTGTGTAAAAATAATTCTCAATGCCATAGGTCATCAGCTTCTTTGTATCGGACCACTTATACCCTTTATTATTCGGCCAGCCGCACGCCAGAAGGGATACGATAAAGGTCCGGCCGTCTCTTTGCAGCGCCCCCACATAGCAGTAACCCGCATCCGCAGTAAAACCTGTCTTCCCGGTCAACGCCCCTTCCATCATTTTCAGGAAGGTATTATGATTATTGCACGTATAGCTTCCGGTCCCGTCACAGTCTGAAAAGGTATAGGTTTCTGTCCGGGTTATTTCGAGAAATCCATCCCGCTTCGGCGAATCTGTAATGCAGTATTTCATAATGCGCGCCAGATTCTCCGCAGTGGTATGGTGGACGCCTTTCTCATCCTCCGCATCCAGTCCGTTTGGCGTGATAAAATAGGTGGCGTCACAGCCGATCTCTTCTGCCTTCCGGTTCATCATATCCGCGAATCCCTGCACGCTGCCCGCGATCTGTTCCGCGACAGCGACCGCTGAGTCGTTATGGGACTCCAGCATCAGTGAGTACAGAAGGTCTTTCAGACGGAATTTCTGCCCGCTTTTCATCCCCAGCTTTACCTCCGGCTGGGAAGCAGCCTCTTCGCTTACAGTTACAGTCTCCGTCAGATCTCCCTCTTCCAGCGCCAGGATACAGGTCATGATCTTCGTCGTGCTCGCCATCGGCATCTCCTCCTGCCCGTTTTTTGCAAACAAAATACGCCCTGATCCTGCATCCATAAGGACTGCTGAACGGGCGTACAATTCGGACGGCTTTATCTCAGCGGCGCTGCCGCCTTCCGCTTCCTGCGCCTGCACAGTACAGGGTATGAGGACAGCGGCTGATATGTATGCCATAAGGCATAAAGCGAGACATAAGACCGTTTTTATTCGTTTTTTCATTATAAACATACAGGATACCTCTTCATCCCGTCTTATTTTCACTATATGTGTCCGCCTGCACGGATAGAACATCAGCGTATCCGCGGATACTGCCCGGCTTAAACGCAGCCTGACATCGGGATATCCGGTGTATGATGTCCAAAGTCAGATATCCAGAAGTCAGATATCCAGCTTGAGCTGTGCTTCATCCTCAGCTTCCTCTTTGAAATGCTCGATCTGCTCCTGGTCGAGCACAGGGAGCTCGTCCAGGGAATGCACGCTGAACCGCCTTAAGAATTCCTCTGTCGTCCCAAAGAGCAGCGGGCGTCCGGGCGCGTCCAGCCGTCCTGTCTCCTCAACGAGCCCGTATTCCACCAGCTTATTCACTGCATGGTCGGATTTCACCCCGCGGATCTTCTCGATCTCCAGCTTTGTCACCGGCTGCTTATATGCAATGATCGACAACGTCTCCAGCAGGACATCCGTGAGCACATAGCGCTTCGGCTGTTTTGCGACACGGATCAGGTATTCATACATCTCCTTTTTCGTACAGAGCTGATAGGCATTATCCAGCTCGATAATGCGGATGCCCCTGTCAGCCGCCTCGTATTTATCCATCATGCTGTGGATCAGCTTTCTCGTTGTCTCTTCGTCATGCCCGATCGCTGACGCCAGCTTTTCAAGCTCCACGGAATCTCCCATCGTAAAAAGGATCGCCTCAATGGCGCTCTGCAGCTTCTCAATCTCCATCTGTATCTCCTGTCCTTTCAATCATGATCTCACCGCAGGTATCCTCCTGCTCTACACGTATGTCCCCTTGCTTCATCATCTCAAGGATGGCAAGGAAAGTAACGACTATATGCATTCTGCTGTGCTGTTTTTCCAAAAGCTGGCGGAAACTGAATCTCTTATGGTCCTTCAGATAGCCGTGGATATAGGTGAATTTATCTGAGAGAGTCACTTCTTCCTTCTCGATCTTTCCGAACTTACTCCTCACAGGGTCGATCTTTTCCACCTGCCGCTTCATTACGTCCTGAAAGATCTCATTCAGCCGGACCAGGGTAAGATCCCCCAGAAGCCGGTCAAGGTCTACCGGCTCTGCGTACTCCTGCACCTCTGCAGGGATCGCAGGTTTTTTGTACAGGACATAGTCCGCATCCAGCTGCCGGTCTTTCAGCTCATTGGCCATATACTTGTACATCTTGTACTGAAGGAGCTGTTCGACCAGTTCCTGGCGCGGGTCCTCTTCCTCGCCTTCTTCCGTAACTTCCTTTGGAAGGAGCATGCGGCATTTAATATCCAGAAGCGTCGCCGCCATGACAAGGAACTCACTCATGACATTCAGGTCTTCTCTCTGCATGTTTCGGATATAGTCCATGTATTGATTCGTGATCTCGACGATCGGAATATCATAGATATCTATTTTGTTTTTATCGATCAGATGAAGCAGAAGATCCAGGGGACCTTCAAATACTTCCAGTTTCACCGGTATTCCCATGCGTTCTCTCCGAATAGTGTTTTTAAAAGATACCAATATTGTATTATAAGGGAAGCCAACAGCTTTTACAATCTTTTTCCTGCCGATGTCTTCTCTTTCCTTATTTATCCCCGCCGAGCCGTATTGAGATCAACTCAGGCGTATTAAAGAGACGGATATTCAGTGTATGTGTGCCCAATCCCCTGCTTACGATCACAGTCTGGCTTCCTTTCCGGGTCATTTCTCCCGAATACCTGGGGAAAAGGAATCCCTGGGGAGTGACGATCCCTCCGATCCCCGGCACACGTATTAGCCCTCCGTGCAGATGTCCTGAGAGGACCATATCAGCCCCCCACTCCAGATAGGCGTCCATGTATGCCGGGTTATGCGCCAGAAGGATGGTATATGTATCTGCTGATGCCGGAAATCCGAAATGTCCCTCGATATCGCTTGCCGTGATCCTGTCTTTCCTGAATTTTTTATAAGTAGAGGACGGCAGCTCCAGGCCGCAGATCTGCAGAGACACATCCCCCAGCTCTGCGCGGATCCGCGAATCCTCCAGGAAATGCACTCCTCTCTTTTCCAGAGTATTTTTGTAAACTCTGTATGCCTCCCCATAGGTCTCTGTATCTTCCTTCATCCTCAGCTCGTGGTTGCCATTGGCATAAACCGTAGGGCAGATCTCCGGAAGCTGTTCCACAAAATGCAGCGCGTTTTCATATGGTGCTCCTGCTTTTCCCACAAGCATGTCCCCGCCGATCAGGATCAGATCCGGAGCCTCGTCCCTTATCCTCCGGAGCAGCCTCTCATTTTCATTTCCGTAAGTACAGTTATGAAGGTCGCTCAGGAAAAGGATCTTTACATCCCTGAGGATCCCCGCCAGCTTTTTCGCGGGCACTTTATACGGTGTCACCCGGAAGCAGTGCGTCTCTCTGTATATTTCCGCCGCGGCAGCGGCTGCTGCCAGGAGCAGGATGATAACTACAGCTCCTGCTTTTGCATCGTCCATATCTCTTCCTCCACGAAAGGGAACTGTCTGACACAGCAGGCAGTTCCCGGTTTGCCTATCCATTATAGACCAGGAGAGCGCATAAGGACAAGTACGTTTTTACACTGTCACTT
Organism: uncultured Mediterraneibacter sp.; assembly: GCA_944376695.1. Lineage (GTDB taxonomy): Bacteria > Bacillota > Clostridia > Lachnospirales > Lachnospiraceae > Mediterraneibacter. The sequence goes on from CALWDM010000001.1 coordinate 175,029, forward strand.
ACAGTTTCCATTCCAGCCGTCTCAGCACGAGCCTGTCAAACGCCTTTTTCAGATAGTCCGGAAATCCGGCTTTCTTCACATCTTCCCCGGCAGTAAGTTCTGTTCTCCCGATCTCTCTGCCGTCGATGGAATATACGATATGTCCGACAGCATCCCCCTTCTTTACCGGTGCGGAAAGATCATTGTTTACCTCTGTCTTTTTCTCCACTTCTGCCAGATTTGCTCCTGTCATATCCAGATAGGAAAATGTCCCCGAACGCTCCACGCTGACATTTTCCGCGACTCCGCCTTTCACATCCACGCTCTTCACGTCAGGTGAGCTGTCATCTGTATAGAGCTGGCACTTGCCGAATCCATGATTTAAAAGCTTAACCGCGTCGGCAAATCTTTCTTTTGAAGTTTCCGCTCCCATGACCACTGCGATCATCTCGATCCCGTTTTTCTCCCCTGTCGCTGAAACACAGAACTTCGCCTCGCCTGTGGATCCGGTCTTAAGCCCTGTGGCATACTCATACTGACGGACCAGCTTATTCGTGTTCGTAAGCCCAAACTCTGACGCGCCTTTGCTTGTATTGTGGGTGATATTTTCCATCCAGATCATCGAATAGTCATGGACCTGGGGATATTTCGTGATCAGCTCCCGCGACATAAGAGCGATGTCCCTCGCACTCGTCACATGTCCGTCCGCATCCAGGCCGTTGCAGTTCACAAAGTTCGTGTTGTCCATCCCCAGCCCTTTTGCCCGCTCATTCATCTTCCGGACAAACTCCTCCTCGCTTCCGCATATGTATTCGGCCATTGCCACACAGGCGTCATTCGCGCTCGCTACTGCGATACATTTGAGCATTGTATCCACAGTCTGGGTCTCCCCTGGCTCCAGAAAGACCTGGGACCCGCCCATGGACGCCGCGTACTCTGAGGTTGTCACCTCATCCTCCAGATGGATACTCCCCGCCTCCAGCGCATCAAAAATAAGCAGCATGGTCATGACTTTCGTGACACTTGCCGGAGGGCGCGCTGTATCCGCATCTTTCTCATAGATCACAGTGCCCGTGGAAGCTTCCATGAGCACAGCGGACGGAGAGCTGATCTCGATCTCCGCCTGCTGCTCTCCTGCTTTCCCGTCATCTGTCTGCTCTCCGTCTTCCTGCTGCCCTTCCTCCTGCTGCGGATGATCTGCCTGCTCTCCTTCCTCCGCCAGACTCTCAACCGGAAAACAGATGCACGACAGCGCCAGTGCGATCCCCAGGACTAATGCCTGGATCCGTTTTATCACCAAACGACTCATTCCAAAACCTCTTTCAAGATTCGTCTGTTAAAAATATAAGCAGACAACACGGGAATTATTCATATTTTCCCCGGGAACAATTGACTTTTCAGAACCCCCGGCGTATATTAGTCACGGGAGTTATAAATCGTCAATTTAATAAGGAGGTCATCCATGACAGTGCGCACTTATTATGATATTTTAGGTGTTTCAAGAGATGCGACATTCGAAGAGATCACGACCGCCAAGAATGCATTGGCTAAGATCTACCATCCCGATGCAAATGTACATAAAGATATCGATACCACTGCCCTGATGCAGGAGATCCTGGAAGCATACCGGGTGCTCTCTGATCCCGAGAAGCGCAAAGAGTACAACCGGGATACATTCGGCGGGACAGACCGTGTGTTCCGTACTTTCAAAGTAGGCCCCGAAGATGGCGAGGAGGAGGAAAAGACATCCTTTGTCACCTACTGGAACACAGTCAACCAGCTCAATGACGTCTTGAAAAAGAGCCTTCGCCTGATGGAGCGCGAAGCCCATAAAAAAACTCTTCCCCAGCGGATTTTCAAGAAAATAGGGAAAGCCAGGAAAAAGGAAGAGACCTTCCGCGGCAGACAGATCGCAGAACTGTCCATGAAAGCCATCCAGTACATCACAGTTATGAAGATGTCCGGCATCCCCATGGAATACTGGAACCCGGACGCCATGAACTGGGTTCTGATCCGCTGGGGGCAGAAGCAGTCCACGGATTACCGGGTACTGTTTTCCCGCTATGACGCCTTTGTGGAAGAGACAAAATCCGGCACGGAAAAGCTCCGTCTCAAGAACCAGAACCGTCAGTTCCATCACAACTTAAAAAAACTGCTCTCCTACGCTTTAGAGGCGTAAGAGGCAGTCTTTCAGGAGGGCTTCGCAGCCCTCTTTTACATCTCTGTAAGTATCGTCAAAATTCCCCGTATACCACGGATCAGCAATATCCTGACGCTTTCGTTCCGTAAAATCCAGGAGCTTGTATACCTTGTGATCCGGATCATTATTTCCGATGATGCGGCTGATGTTCCGGATATTCCAGGAGTCCATGCCGATGATGTAATCAAACCTGTCATACTCTTCCCGGCGCATCTGGCGCGCCCGGTGATCCCCGCAGGGGATGCCTGCTTCTTTCAACTTCCGGCGCGTACCGTGATGGACCGGATTACCGATCTCCTCGCGGCTGGTGGCGGCGGAGTCGATGTGAAAAGAATCGGCAAGACCGGCTTTGGCTGTCAAGTCTTTCATAACGTATTCCGCCATGGTGGAACGGCAGATGTTGCCGTGGCACACGAAAAGCACTCGTATCATATTTTAAAGTCCTCCTGATTTGCGTTAGTTTGCCCTGTTTTGCCGCAATTTGCCGGGTATGTAACTGCCGCTGAGATTGTTAAAACAATCACAGAATAAGCAAAACGGGGCAAATCGGGGCAAGTTGAGGCCGTCAAAAGTAGTAAAAACGTAGTAAGAATGGGGGTGTGTTACTACTGCAAATACTTATAAATATTTTCTTTATAGAATTCATCTTTTTATTCTTAGCAATTCAGGTGCAACGGAGATATCTAATTTTTCTTTATTAATAAATCTCAAAAAATCCTCAATAATTATCGTTATTTCACCTGATAAATCTTGTAATTGCCTTTTCAGATTCAATTGACTCTTAAAATAGTCGTTATAAACTTCAAATATCACATTTATTACTTCATATAAATGTATACATATGTATCGGTCTATATAATATGCATTAATATTAATAACCATTGGTTTTGTGCAAATAGCGGCCTACTACGGCCGGTTTTGCGGAGCAAAACGGCCGCAATGCGAAGCTGAACGGCCAGGGTTCC
>CALWDM010000002.1 GCA_944376695.1 uncultured Mediterraneibacter sp.
TGAATACCTCCTTATTCTCTTGGTTTTATTATGAAATCCTTGAGAATAAGCTGTCAACTTTTTTTATACCATACCATCCCTTGAAAATATTTTGTGAAGCAAGTACATTATCACATAGGAGAACATCAACTGATACGGAAAGAGCATTGGCAATCTCAATCAATGTCGGCAGGCTGACTTTCGTTTTCCCTGTCTCCACGTTGCTCATGTGGGCTGGGGTAATATCTATAAGGTCTGCGACGGCTTCCTGTGTTATTCCTTTCTTAATTCGTGCTATCTTGATACGCTGTCCGATTGCTTTATAGTCTATTTCCACAGTTTCCCTCTCCTTTCTTGCTTTTCATTATTGTAACTATTCACAGAGTGTAATATAATAGTCTGTATAGATGAAACATTTGCGCACTATATTTTTTGATGGATTTTTTGAAATATATCATCAATTTTGAGAAAAGAGGTGTTCTGAACGTATGATGAAATTCAGTAAAAGGGACAGCAGGAAAATGATAAAAGAAATGGCTCGCCTGCATGGGCTATCTGCTTCAGAAGTCCGTGAACAGATACAGGGGAAAATCATAGACGCAATGAACAGTGACGACCCAGAACAGCAGGCACAGTTTAAGCGTCTGTTTGGCAACAGTACACCTACACCAGAGGAATTTATCTGTGTTGCCAGCAGACAGCTAAAATTTTAATGATTTAGGAGTGGCTATTATGGGACAAGCGGAGAAGCAAAAGGAAGTGTTTCTGTCCGTATGCGGACAGCATGACTACAACTTACTGACGGGCAAGGAAGCCATGACACAGACAGATCTTGAACGTATCACCTATATTACTATGGCTCTGGGCTATACTTCCTATACACAGGAATTGATTGGGGAACATTTGGACTTGGCGTGCAATGAAGCGGAACGGGCTGACAGGGAATTTGACATTCTGCAAGACTATCCAGCCTATTATGATGATGAAAACGTCTATGAACAGAGAGATAAATGGCTGGCAGACTTCATCAGTCAATCACCGCCAGCAAAGCGGGACGAGATACGCCAGCTTATCAAAGAAAATACAGAGATTATCTGATACACAGGTTATCACAACCACGGCATTTTTGCTGGGTGTGATAGCCTTTTTTAATCCTGTTAAAAAACAGGGATTTGGACGGAATTAGGACGGATTTATCTTTTATGCTTATCCTGTTGAAATCTGCCTTGTTTTGGCGAGGCGATTTCCTCACGAGAGGAATATGAATGACAGGAGTGCATAAAAGAAAATCATCAAAAAAATTTTAATCCATGTTAAGGAAGTTTACAGCTGTTTCCGTGTTGAATTTCCTCAATATTTGTCGATTAAATTCGCTAAAGCTCAACGAGGTTATCAAAACTTCTTGGGCTTTTTTTGTTTTTTCTGGATTTCTTTTTCAAACTTTGCCAGCTCGTACCCTCTCATTTGTATTAATGACGGAAAGGGGGAAGGAGCGGTTACAATCACCACCTTTTGACAAGCGGAAGGAGGTGAAAATGTGAACAGACCCACTTCTCCAGAAGATGTCCAGAAAGTCTTTGACTGTTACTGTAAGAAGATTTTGAAGAATGAAGCTATCAACATTCAGAAGCATTACCAGCATTTGAATGACGTACAGGTTTCTTTTTCAGAACTCACGTCAGAACAGCTTGCGGAGCTTGCCACTTATGATGATTATTCCACGGACTATGACCTTTACAAAGTCATGGGCTACGACGTGAAAATCAAGAATGAGCTGTTGAGTGAAGCATTACAGGAACTTTCAGAGGAAGAACGCTTTATCTTGTTGCTCTACGGTTTAGGCTTCAATGACGGCGAGATTGCCGACCTGCTGAAAATTGTACGCCGTACAGTGAACTATAAGCGTCAAAGAGGATTTGAAAAAGTCAGAAAAAGAATGGAGGAAAAACAGCATGAAGAAGAATAAAGCGGTACATAAAGGCAACGGTTTACTGCCTTATCCTGTTATCGTTTCAGCTTCGCAGGGCGATATTCTGGCTATGAATGTTGTATTGTCCCATTACGAGCCTTATATTGCCCGCTTGTCCATGCGAACAAGCATTGACGAATACGGCAATCCTCATACCACCGTTGACGAGGATATGCGTAGCCGTCTGGAAGCAAAGCTGATTGAGCAGGTACTTAATTTCAAAGTAGCGTAAAGCTACGTCCCATTACAGAGTGACGCATTACCCCCTTTCCTGCGTCCTCTCTGGGATTTATACATCTTTCAAAGTCTATATACCTTTGTATTTATATAGGCTTTGACAGGCGTATAAACAGCCGTTGTTGTTCTTTGACAAGTAAATAAAGCAGACAGATACGTTTGTGATACAGCGAGCCACGGGGACTGTACGCCATGACCTTTCCAAAAGGAAGCGAGCGACCCATGCAGTGATCCGAGAGCGACCGTTGGAAAAGTCGCTTTGCCACGACCTGTATTCACAGGATAATGATACGTCCCAAAGGTGGTTTTGCTCATAGGAATGAGATTGGTTGAGATACCAGCGGAGTTTTTCCAGAGCCGTCTGTCTGCTTACAAAAATACAGGAAAGGGGGTGTTGCAAAATAAGTGATACTGATATGCTTATTTTGCTGATATATGAACAAGACAAAAGAGCGAAAAACCAGCCAGCCGATTACTGTTGATATAGAGGGACTTTCTGCTATGCTCTCATGCGGTCATGCTACGGCAAGGAAAATCGGTGAGCAGGCAGAAGCAAAAATTGTCATAGGTCGCAGGGTTCTTTACTCCGTAGAAAGGGTCAAAAAATATCTGCTTTACCTTGCAGAATAGGACAGTTTTCTATTTATGTTCTTGCGGAAATATGGTATAATTATTCATAGGCAAACCACGCTGTGAGAACATGAAAAGAGGGCTACAGGAAAGGAATGGTTCTCATGGCAGTTAGCAGAAAAGACCCGAAAGGGAGAAAATTAAGAGAGGGCGAGAGCTGGTGTAATGACGGCAGATACAGTTATCGCTTCACAGATATAAGGACAGGAAAACGTCGTACAATCTACGCACAGGATTTACCAGAGCTTAGAGAGAAAGAAAAAAAGATTGCAAAGGATATGGACGATAACATTCTGACAGACAGTGCAATCAAGAAAATGACGTTAAACACCTTGTTCGAGCGATACATGGCGACCCGTGAACTGAAAGAGCCTACACGAGTGAATTACATTCGTGTATGGAATAATCGGGTGAAAGATGAAATCGGCAACATTAAAGTTGTCCAGATGTTACCCTCTCACATTAAAGCCTACTATTCAAAATTGTCCAAAGCTGGATATGCTCATTCTACTATCAAGTATATTAACAACATGATTTTTCCTGCGTTGGAAATGGCGGTTGATGATGATATTATCCGTAAAAATCCAGCAAAAGGTTCTATCAGTGATTATGGCAGACCAGCAGAGGAACGTGTGGCGTTAACAATCTCACAACAGGAAAAGCTCATTGATTTTGTGAAGCAGAGCAATGTCTACAATACCTATTATCCTATGCTTACGATTATGATAGGCACAGGGTTAAGGTGTGGAGAGCTGATCGGTCTTACATGGAAAGACGTGGACACGAGAGCAAGACGCTTGAATGTAGACCACCAGCTTATTTACAAGAATTATGGAGACGGCTGTCGCTTCCATATTTCTACTCCAAAGACAGACTCTGGTATTCGTGTGATACCTATGACGCAGGAAGTACAGAAAGCATTTGAAGAACAGAGGAAAATCAACTTCATGCTGGCGAAAGATAAGTCTTTTGAGGTGGACGGATATTCTGGTTTTGTTTTCACTGCTAAATCCGGCAGACCGCTTATGCCTTATGGTGTAAACAGTGTATTGTATAACATTGTGGACGCTTATAACAAAGCGGAAGTCCAAAAAGCAAAGAAAGAACACAGGAAAGCAGAACTGCTTCCAAAGGTTTCCGCTCATGTTATGCGACACACAGCCTGCACGAGAATGGCAGAGTGCCGTATGGACATTAAGGTATTGCAGTACATTATGGGACACGCTCATTTTGATGTGACTATGGAAGTGTATAACCACTTGGGCGACAGGGCAAGGATTGAAAACGAGATAGCAAAGCTGGATAGTATGGCAGTGAACTTCTGACACCAGAAAAGAAAAAATTGGTGTCAAATTGGTGTCAAACCTAAGAAAAATGACAATTTCAAGAGTGGAAAATGCTTGCAAACCATTGATTTTACTGGGTTTGCAAAAAAATACAAAAATTATTAGCACTCACCTCTTGCCGTGGAGCGGGTGGTTTTGTCCTGTGGCGTCAGAGCCCGTAAAGCCTTATTTTACAAGGTTTTTGCGGGTTCTGCCTTTTTGTCTGGGAGCGTCAAATGGTGTAGATTTTTGCGGAAATGGTGTAGTAAATGGTGTAGTGGGATGACCGTGGGAGGTTGGAAAGCATCTCGCCTGACGGTCTTATGTCTGGCGTGACGCTGGACAAGATGAAAGAGGGATATTCCAAGATTCGAAACCCTGCGCTTGCTTATGCATTCTCCTATATGAATTTGATTGAGGCATGAGATAGCGGTATTTCGAAGCTGCTGGAAGCCATGAGGGAATATGGACTGCGTGAGTCGGAGTTCCGCGATATGGAGATCGGATTTCGCATCAATTTTTATCGCAATACAGAGGATGCGCTGGAGGATATCCCCCAAGGTGCTGAAAAAACTACCCAAGCTACCCAAGGTACCACCCAAGTTAGGCTGACGGAAGAAGATAAGACCGTATTGGCGGAAATCAAACAGTTTCCGCGGAAACCGTTGCAGGGATTAGGCTTTCCTGTACTAGCCTGGCGTGGATTGGTGTTGCGTTCAGTTTCGGATATTTCAGCTTGATTCGATATATCTCATCGATTGTATCCCTCTGTGAGTACCTGAGTCTTCCTCAGATTCGAGTGCGTTTTCGGTGTCAAGGCGTCAATCCCGCTATTCCGGTAAAGAGAGACCCGTTTCCCGATCGTTTTGGGATTATATTTTACAGTCCGTCCATCCGGGAACTGCATCGGGGGCGACATCCTCCGGCAGTAGGCCATGATGGATTCATTTAGATAGGTTCCCTGGATTACCGGCGCAATCATCCCAAACCGTAGCCGTGTAATCTCCATCTATTACTCCAACTGATCATTTTTATTTTGATGTTCCATTCTCCTCTGGTTACAGCATATCTCTGCTGCCGGCATAGTATATGCTGGAATTATGGGAAGTTTAGCTAAGGGAAGCGAGTCTCTGGAAACAGTGCTTAAAAATTTATTCTCTTTCGTTATTACTTAAGCGATTGCTTATAAAATCGTTAAATAGAATAGATTTTTAAGTGACCTTGTGGTACAATATCTTGGGATTTCTGTGCCGTGCCGGGGTACCCTGCGAAATTTGTAGCATTTCCGTTGACTAGGGAACCCTTAAGCACAAGAACATTGTAAAAAATCGTGCTTTAAAAATATTTGCCACCGTTTTGCCGGTGTTTTCTGCTGCTTTTCTGCATGGAGAAGCTGAACAAGTATACTTTTGAAACGCCGAATAACGGCGGAACCGGCGCACAGTATAGAGGTGTTATTACGCTCGACCCGGTAAATCTTAAGCTGACGCCGCTCCCTACGTGATATAGGACATATAAATGCTGCATATAGAAGAAGATCATGGTTGAGATCATCAGGGCATACGAAGCACAGGAACAGTCAGGCAAGTAGGTATTTCTAGCTTTTGACCGGCTGGATACATACGATGCGGAAACAAAGAAGACTATGATAGGACATTGCGCTCTTGAACTTTCACTGGATGGCAATGAACTGTTTGGTCGCACCTGAAATAAAGAAACGGAGTCTGAAAATGGCAGAGCAGAAAATTAAAAAAGAAACAGCAACGCATTTTAATTACAACCGTTTATGGAAACTCCTGATCGACAGGGGGATCCAGAAACAGGAATTGCAAAAGCAAAGTGACGTTAGCGCCGCATCGATCGCTAAGATGGGCAGATGCGAGAATGTCACGACAGACGTGTTGCTTAGAATATGCGAAGCCCTTGACTGCAATGTCGAGGACATTATGGAACGTGTGCCGAATATTACAAAAGACAAAAGTACAGAGTCCTGATTATGGGATATATCATTTTATATACTGTAGTGAAGGAAGGAACATTACAATATGTCAACCAGAATTGTCTGGAATGAGCATGAACAAGCTGTCTTGCTCCAAGCACTGATAGACGTACTGAATGGAAAAACTGAAAGGAAAGAGGCAATATCAGAAGTATCAAAAAGGCTTAGAAAAGAAGCTGAATCACGTGGAATTAAAATCGACGAGAAATTTCGTAATGAGAATGGTATTTCGCTTCAGATGAACTGCCTCGAATATGCGTATACTGGTGGTAAGTCAGGTCTGCATGTTACACGTGGATGGTACTTCGATATAGTTAATAAATATCAAAATGATCAAGATGCATTTGCTGAATTATTAAAGGAGGCGAGGATTGTGTCAGAAGCTTCCACAAACAATAAATCCGCGTTTCAAGAATGGCTTGAGCATACTTTGTCTGAAAAAGCTTCTTCAGCGGTTATCGAAGAATTGGGGGTCTTGGAGATATTGTTGAAGAAAAAGGGGGTCATTCATAATCGAATCCTTGAAATGGATGATTCTGATGAAATATCTCTCTTGATAGATAATATCAGGAGCAGTAAAGGAATAAGAATCCATTCAAGGAGTCGGAGATACTCCATGATTAGCGGATTAATCAAGTATAAAGAATTTCTTGTGCATAAGTATCCTGATGAAGAGACAGAAGAGAAAGATAAACCAAGTTCAGGAATAAATAAGTCTGACTTTTATCTTTGGCTGACAGAGAATAAAGGTCTTGCTGCGCCTACAGGAAGAAGCTATGCATCAGCAATTAACAGATGTGATTCTTTATGTGCGGAACATAATATTGGTACAGGTAGAATTTATGGCGAGGAATCTCTAGATAAATTAGAAAGCAATATAGCACTCTTGACTTTGGATAATGATTTTCGAGTCTATAATGAAACGCAGCATAATAGGTTAACTGCTGCATTAGCAAAATATCTTGAGTTCTTGGGCTTGAAAGGAGGTAGAAAGTTTCAAAAGTCAAAAGGTGAAAAGGTTTCCCCGCAAGAAAAAGTAAGCAAGGACGAGTTAGATCGAATAAGAGAAACTTTGAAGCTCCCACGTTTTGAGTATGGCTTTAAGGACGATGGTGTAGAACTGTACAGATTTAGAGCATCCTATGAGGAAGTTAACGATTTGGATTGTTCACTGAGTGATGACGTGTTGCTTAATGCCATCAGAGAGATGGGGTTTGAGTTTGATGGGAAAGTTTATCTTATCTCGGATGACAGTATGAAGTCCATCGTTAATGAGATTAATGACTATAAGAATCAAGGAGTCAATATTGTTTATTATGATTCGCTTTATGATTTTAAGTTCTATGAATATTCTGAGGCGAAGATCATATCGGCAGATATGCTTAAGGCAATATTAAAGTATCTTATGCCGCAGTTTCGGTACAGGAGTAATTATTTTGCTTTACCTTCAGAGCGCCAAACAGAATTTGAACTAATAAAAAATGATATTATACGTGTTTGGGGCAGCAGTACATTGCAGACTTTTGATGAACTCTCTATGAAACTGCCACTGATTCCGATGGATAAGATAAAGTTCACACTGGCCAAACAGCCAGCATTCGTCTGGAATTCTGCGGAAACTTATATGCAGGCAGATTGGTTTGAAGCGGACGAAGCTGAGATAGAAAGCCTTTCTGATTACGCGGATGAGCAATGTGAGAAACATGGAGTGGTTTCATTGGACGAGATCCCATTTGACCATTTAGTTGAAGCAAATCCGGAAATTTCGGAGGCAGCACTTTATACATGCTTTTACAAATTGGTTGAGGATCGTTTCGAGAGAAATGCTAGAGTACTGACGCGTAAAGGAGCCAGTAAAGATACATACACTGCTGTAATTGAGTTTTGCCGGAAACAGGATAAATGCACTTATGATCGCCTTGAAGGTATAGCTAAACGGGTTACAGGTACTATCAGGCGACCAGATATAATCGAGGCAGCTAATGCTGTCATGGTTCGCGTTGATAAGGATGATTTTATTGCGGATAGATTTATTCAGTTTGATATAGACCGCATAGATGCGGCGCTTGATTATGTGATCACCGATGACTTTATCGGAATGCGGGAAATAACGACTTTTAGTACATTCCCCTTCTGTGGATATGGATGGAACCTTTATTTGCTTGAAAGCTATTGCCGCCGGTTCAGCAAAAAATATAAGTATGAGACGCGTCGCGCAAATTCATCTAATTCAGGGGCAATAGTGATTAAGTCATGTACGCTTAGCTATCATGATATTATGACGCAAGCAGTTGCACGCTCTGGTAGAGATTTGCAGCAGAGCGAGGTCTTTGGTTTTCTGACAGAGGCTGGATATATGGAAAGAAAGAAATACAAAGATATTGATTTGCTGATAAACGAAGCTGCTCAGCTGCGAGAAAGGAGAAAGTAAGCTTGTATTCATATACTTATGATGAAGAAACAGGCGGGATCCTTCTGAATTCCACGCCTACAGTATTTTCTAAGGAGCCAAGACCGGTCTATGCACCGGAGTTGGATCTGCTTGGATTTGATAAATACTGGAAATATGACAAGCAATCGGATGCTCCCTATATGTGGGCGGAGTCTGTTCAATACTGGTATAGAGGAAAGCAGGTGGCTAAACTTAAAGGCGGTAACCTGTATGAAGCACCGGAGATAATAATCCCCAAGGACAGTGAGGGCAATCCTGTTCAGCCGGAGCCAGACGGGGGTATGTTACGCCCTGTTGATATAGAGGGAATGGTTAATAAGAATCTTGATCTGCTTGATATCATTGAGAATACTACGGTCAAAAAGATTGTGGCAATATACGAGAAGTATAAGAACAAGCTCGATATATTCCATGTGGCTTTTTCGGGAGGCAAGGACAGTGCGGTACTCTTAGATCTGGTGAAACGGGCATTGCCTAAGGGGAGCTTTGTTGTTGTCTTCGGCGATACAGGAATGGAATTTCCGGATACCTATGTTGCAGTTGAAAAAGAAAAGCAGGCTTGTGAAGAGGATGGAACGCCGTTTTATGTGGCTCGATCCCACTTTGATCCACATGAATCCTGGAAGATTTTCGGCCCTCCTGCAAGGGTTCTTCGCTGGTGCTGCAGCGTTCATAAGAGTGCACCACAGACGCTGAAGTTGAGAGAGATTACCGGCAAAGATGATTACGTTGGAATGGACTTTGTTGGTGTCCGCAAGCATGAAAGTGTAGCCAGAAGCGAATACCAGTACGAAAATTATGGGAAAAAGCAGAAGGGGCAATATAGTTTTAATGCGATTTTAGAGTGGACGTCCGCTGAGGTATGGCTGTATATATTTGCAAAGGGTATATATGTCAATGAAGCCTATAAAAAGGGAAACTCTAGAGCGGGGTGTCTTTTCTGTCCTATGGGTGGCAATAAAGGAGATTATATTCAATATTGTGCATATCCCTCTGAAGTTTCAAAGTATGTAGATCTGATAAAATCGATGGATGCAAGAGATAAGGATAATGAAAATTCACTTAACACATATGTATCCAGGGGTGGATGGAATGCTCGAAAAAACGGAAGAGATCTTACGATTAATAAGCAAAAGTATAAAGACGAAGTAAAGGATCGAAAACTTATTATTACGGTGAAGAATCCATCAACTGATTGGAGAGAATGGATTAAAACACTTGGACAAATTCCGTTCGAATTTTCCTTTGAGCAAACGTTAGAAGGATATATTGTTACATGTGATGCGTCATTATTAAAGAAATATCCGCAAGAAATAAAGAAGTTTAAGCAGGTATTCCATAAGGCTGCATATTGTACAGGATGTCGTGTTTGTGAGACGAATTGCCGAAACGGTTGTATTACCTTTGATCATGGCTTAAAAATTGATGGTTGTGTTCATTGTGGACAATGTCATGAAATAGATGATGGATGTTTATTATTTCATTCTTTAAGAACTACAACAGGAGGAAACATGAAAGATAAGAGTTTAAATTCCTTTGCAAATCATGCGCCAAAGGTAGATTGGATCAGAGAGTTTTTTGAACTTGGAAATGAGTATTGGGAGAACAATACGTTGAATAAAAAAAATCAAGAGCCAAAAGTTAAAAGATTTTTTAGAGAATCTGGAATTATAGGTAAAGATAATAAAACAACGGCACTTTATGATATTGTTTCAAAACTTGGCTGGGAAAGCGAAACATCTTGGGGAATTATGATAGTTAATTTTGTTGAAAATCCTCAGTTTGCATGGTATGTAAATAATTTGGATGTTGGAATTTTTTATCCGCGAAATAAAGTAAGGGATCTCTTAATGGCTGAGGGAGTAAGTAAGGCGGATGCTACGTCGATCATAAATGCCTTTAAGAGATTTTGTGAATTACCTATGGGAACTACGTTGAATTGGGGGTGTGTTGAAGAGAACGGTAGACAGATTAATTCTATTTGTAGAACTAAATGTATTATTTCTGACAACCGCGTTGTTCTTTATGCTCTCTACAAATTTGCGGAGGCGTGCAACGACTACAAGGAATTTACTCTAGCATGGATGATGAACGATGATATAGATCGTGATGGTATCAGCCCAACTCGACTCTTCGGACTCGAATATGAGGATACCAAGTCAATTTTGATGGGGTTGACAGCTAAGTACCCGGATTTCATAAACGCTACGTTTACAAATGACCTGGATAAAATATCATTGACGGATAAGACATCGAAGGATGTCCTACGTCTGTTTGAGGAGGATTAATCATGGCTGGATTTGGAAGAGGAAAATACGATCAGTTCTTTGATATCGATGAAAAGTATTTCCCGTGTATTGATGATTCCGCGATAGCGGGAGGCGCAAGGTGGGATACCACCTACCCCCACGCGACATTTATCAAATTACTGCGTGCAACAGAAAATATGCTGGGAGGAAGCACGAACCGTTCCGTATGGATTCACGGTGCTTACGGAACCGGAACATCACAGTGTGCTTTTGCGTTGAAGAGTATTCTGGAAGTCCCCGAAGATGAGCTGAAAGCTTACTGGAATAGCTATGACGCGCTGAAAAAGGAGAGCGACCTTCTCTCAAAGCTTCTTGGCCACAGAGACAGGGGTATTGTGACAGTTTACAGATATGCGACAGGCGGAATTACCACTCCGCAGAAGTTCTTTGCCGAAATTCAGGAGAGTGTACGTGAAGCTTTGGAAAAGAGTGATCGTGTTACATATATGGGTGAAAATACATTCAAGGAGAATGTTATCTCTTGGATAGAAGACCCGGCACATAAAAGATTCTTTAATGATCTTCTCCAGAAGCCAGAATGGATTGCAAAGTTCTCTCAGTCCAATGCAGATGAGGTTCTCAATACATTGAAGAAATCCGGCGACATAAAGGATCTCATGTCAAACATTTTTGAACTTGCTGACAAAGAAGGCATTACAGCTATGAATCTTGATGCCGACAGGCTGAAAGTATGGCTCAAGGATGTAATTGACCAGAATCATATAAAGATTGTATTTTTCTGGGATGAATTCAGCAAATTCTTTGAAAACAACAAGTATTCGCTTGATGAGTTTCAGAAAGTCGTCGCTCTTTGCCAGGAGAGTCCGTTCTATCTTGTCATCGTTACCCATCAGGCGGGCAGTATTATTGATAATCAGGATGAATCATGGAAGGTTGTTCAGCAACGTTTTGATAAGGTTGAGATCACGCTCCCAGACAATATTGCGTTTGATCTCATAGGCGATGCTTTCAAGGTTAAATCGGCAGCAGCAGATACTTGGAATAACTGCGCTGACACGCTCAACAGTCGTCTCAGCGATTCAAGAAACGCTGTGATGAAAGCGGCGAATATCACTGATCAGAAAGTTATAAAGAAGATTATGCCGCTTCATCCTATGGCCGCGCTTGTCCTTAAAAACATTGCGTCTGCGTTTGCATCCAATCAGCGTAGTATGTTTGATTTTATTAAGGTAAAAGATGATTCGCAGGCTTTTCAGTGGTTCATATCCAACTATGGACCGGATGACGATTACCCATTTTTGACTATTGATATGCTCTGGGACTTCTTCTATGAAAAGGGCAAAGATAACCTTTCTCCTGACATCAGAATGATCCTTGACGCTTATCCTCAGCAGAAAAATCTCAGGGATGATGAAAAACGTGTCCTGAAAGCTATCCTTATCATGCAGGCGATTGATAAACGCTTGGGTGGTGAGCTTGACGTACTTAAGCCGACGGAACAGAACATTAGTTATGTTTTTGAAGGCATAACTTCCGGAATGGATACTAAATGCAAAAATCTGGCAAAGCAGCTCTGCAAGAGTGGAGTTCTCGTTCAGACACCTATCGGTAATAATAAATTTGCCTACGGTGTGGCGGTACTTGCCGGAGATCAGGTAAAGATAAATGAATACAAGGAGTTGATTAGAAACAGCAGTTCAGCTGCTAGCCTCGTCAGTGACGGAAAACTTGGAACCTGTCTTTCTCTGAATCCGCCGCTTAGGTTACGTTTTGCCGAAGACTACACGAGCGGCCAGATAACTACGGTGACGATAAATGATATTACAAAAAAAATCAATACATTAAAAAATCGTCAGGAAAATTGGCACTTTAATGCTGTCTTAGCGTTTGCGAAAGACGCAGCAGAAGGCGTCGCGCTGCGTGACAAGATTAAGGCAGCGGTGGCAAGCGGAGATTATAACAACATTCTATTTATCGATGCTACAGCAAGTCCGCTGGGTGATGACGATTTTAATTCTTATGTCGAGTACTCCGCAATGGCGAATTACTATCAACATAATAACAATCTGTCTGCAAGAGATAACGCCAAGAAAGCGGAGCAGGTTCTAACCATAACATGGAAGAATCGCATCTATAACGGAATTTTTACGATATGGAGCAAGGATTATCCTGATGGGGAGAAAGTATTGGGTGGTTCAGCTGTGGCAGACGTTCTGCAGACGGTTGTTCTTAAAAAATTCAGATATGTGCCTGATTTTGGAAAGGGGCTTACGGAATCGCAATTCAAGTTATCAAATGCAAAGGCAGCTGCTTTGTGCGGCATTAACCAAAAGACAAGCGGAGTAATGGCTGGGGCGGAAAAGAGCACGTTAGCAGGTGTATGGAATGTTGATAATTATTGGACAAAGCCCGAGACCTCTGGTATAGGAATTTCGGTCATAAAGTCCTCTGTTGAAGTTTTGATAAAAGATCTGTTTGACAATAATCAGTCAGTGTCAGTTCTTGATGTGTACGAGCATCTTGTATCTAAATTTGGATATGCACAGTGCAATTTGACGGCATTCCTTATGGGATTTCTTCTCAAGGAATATAGCCTGACAAAATATCGCTATATTGACCCCAAAGGTGCCAACGGAGAGATGGATTCGAACAAACTTGCAGAGATTATTGGCAACTGCATAAGTAAGGGAACCTCTACCTACATAGTAAAAATGACGCAGGAGGAACGTGCCTTCTATGCCACTACTGAAAAAGCATGGGGTATTCCGGAAAATACGCTCTCATCTCCCGCAAAGGCATCGTCGTCTGTGAAGTCCAGAATGCAGAATCTGGGACTGCCGGTATGGTGCTTAAGGTATGTAGATGCTGACGGAGTTTATGATATTGTCTCCAAATATATACTCCTCGTACAGAAAGAGGGCGAAGATGCGCATCAGATTGCAAAAGAGATTGGCGCTGAATCTTTGAAAAACGATAAAATAGTAGGTTCCCTTCATGATTTACTGACTCCGGAAAACTGCCGCAAAGGTATGCTGAAGTTTATCGAACATTTTGATGGTAGGAAGCTTCGAAATTTGGCTGATAATATCGGAGCAAGCGATGATAACATTATAAAAGATATCGGAAGGCTGTTCTCAGTTGAATATTCCAGTCTTTGGAATCTTGATACAGGCGAAGAAAGGATCAAGGAACTTATAATTGACTATACATATGTAAAGGCAACTAATGATATTCTGCATATTACAGTTCATTCCAAGAATGATGCAGATAAGGAATGGCAGGAAAAACTGAAATTCGTAATGTGCTCATGTGAAGCTCTTCAGGAGGAATATCCCCAACTGAAAGATGTGTTTGAATTCTTGAAAAAGATTTACCTTGACGCTGATATCCTGCCGGAGCAGATGAAAACCTATACAGATAGTATAGTAAGTAATTCGGCTGTACTTGAAAGTTATCTTTCAAATGAAATTCCTGCATTCATGAGGATTTATTCTCCTTATCTGGAAGGCCTGAATGATGACGATGTGGCTCGGTTAAGGACGGCAGAGCTTGCCGATATTTTCAAA
Organism: uncultured Mediterraneibacter sp.; assembly: GCA_944376695.1. Lineage (GTDB taxonomy): Bacteria > Bacillota > Clostridia > Lachnospirales > Lachnospiraceae > Mediterraneibacter. The sequence continues at coordinate 14,428 of CALWDM010000002.1, forward strand.
AAGTCAAGGACAGAGAGTAATGCAATAGTAAAGAGAGTCGCTGATGAATTCCGTAAGAATCAGACAAAGACACAGCTCTTCAAGTTATGGAGAGATAAGACCGGTACTAAAACTCCGGCTGCCTGGTCTGCTATAAATAGGACGCCGATTTTATCGATAATTCCAAAGGGGGAATATGATCAGGCCAGAAAGACTTTTGAAGTTCTCAACAGAGGTACTGCGAGCGAGAAAGAGTTCAAGGAAGCATTGGAATTTTTGAACGGCGCACAGTTTTTTGATAGTCTGAATGACAAGCGGGAAGTCGATGAAGCATTTAGCAGTATATTGGGAACTTATAGAAAGCTCCTGACCGACATTGAAAAAGTCAGGGATTCTTTGGATACTCTGCCTATAGATGCATATGAATGGGATTCACATCCTCGCATTCGTGAGAAGATCTGCGAACTTGCAAAGGCGGAATATAATGCCGGAGGCAGTGATAAGGCCATTGCTAAGATTAATTCTATGGGTAGTGATGAGTTAAAGGAACATCTTATTTCCATGGTAAAAGAGAGTATGACACTCGGAATAGAAATTATTAATGGAGGTGAATAATCCTCATGAATATGAAGCCAATAGAAGACTATTTTGCTTCAAAAATCCATAAGCCTTTTTACATGGTAGTCGGAGATAAGGAATACGGAGAAGTAATAGATAACTTAAAAAGCAGAGCGATCAGTTTTTTGCGTATAAGTGAATGCTGCAAAAATGTCGACAAACTTCCTGATTTAGATGCGATGAGAGAAAAACTTGAAACAGCGGATGTTTCATTTTCTTACAATAATATTGTGATGCTCGGTTTGGGGGAATACCTTGCTTTATGCGGCAACGAAAGAGTAAACGATGTTTTGACCGAACTGAAAGATTACAATCTGGGAAATGCTCAGGTCGTTTTGTTGCTGAGATGTGTAGAGCCTCAGGTAAGATTACTTGTAAAGAATGATAAAAGGTTGGTTGAAAGCGGAAGGGTTGCATTTAGTGATGAACTTGCTACATCACTGTGCTTTAAATTTTCTGATCCTGGACTTGGAATATATAAAATAAATGGAGTAAAAAATCTTCTGAAAGTTCTGGAAGGCGGGGCCAATAATGAAGTGTCTGCGAACACTATTATGGAATTTAGAGATTCCTTGCTTCCTATTCAGCGTGTAAGAGATTCTTATGAAGCGATTGCCAAAAATATAAACATGGATGAAGTCCCTAAGGAGTACGGGACAGAAGATATGTGGGAGAAGTTGCTTACAGATCTTCGGAATATGAATTTTCAAACTAACAAGTTGTTTGAAGAATATGGATTTACTGATTTTCAGGATGCTGATTTTTACGGTTTACTATATGGAGAGGAGTATAATAGTTGGTTGTTTTACATCTATTTGGTGATGAATGCCAAAGCATATGAAGGTAAATACTTGGGATATGTTTTAAAAAACAGTACAGGACTTTCCGGTTTCAAGAAAGGAATACTATGTGCTATTATTGCCGTTTCTCATACAAATGCTGAGTATCAGCAATTTTATAAAGAACGGAAAAGACTGTTATCACATTATCCCGAAGCAGAAATAGCTCCCTTTGTAAATGACAATCGTGTAAACGTCGGTGAAAGTGTTTATAAATTAACGGATAATACTTTGGTTGAAAAGCAGGAGGTTATCATTTGGATTGCCAATAATGGCCTGCCTGAGAATCTTGGGGAGTTATACCCAGATCTTGCTGCTTATACCAACAGATATCCGTTTAATGGGAATGGGCTTGATTCTGGATTTGCTGCTAGAATAACAACATATTTTGAAAAATATAAGGAACTCAAGCTTAGAAATAGTCTAACCGATGATTTTTTGAAAGAAGTAGACAAACTTGCGCTTGAGAGAATATATAATCGTCTTCCGAAGAGAGATGAGCTTGTTAAAGAAAAGAATGACGGGTCTACTCAGCTTTTTTGGATTGATGCACTTGGAGTAGAATATCTTGGATTCATTGCGGAACTTGCAAGAAGACGCGGGCTGAAAATTTCTGTAGAAATCGGCAGGGCTGAACTGCCCACTATTACTTGTGAAAACAATGCCTTCTTTAATAACTGGCCAGAAGATTTAAGGCATCCGAAAGAGGAGGAACTTGATGAAATAAAACATAAAGATAAAGGTGGATATTACTATAGTTCGAAAAATCCTTATCCTATTCATTTGGCAAGGGAGTTGGAAATCATTGAAAAAGCAGTTAGTGATGTCGCTACGACATTAGGCCTTAGAAAGTACGAACGCGTTGTGATTGCAAGTGATCACGGAGCATCACGTCTTGCGGTGTTGCGTAATAAGAAAGAAAAATACGAAACCGATACAAAGGGTAAACATTCAGGAAGGTGTTGTAAATTCTTTTCTGGATGTGATCTTCCATTTGCAATAAATGAGGAAGATCGAGGATATATAGTTCTTGCTGATTATGGAAGATTTAAGGGTAGCCGAGAGGCCAATGTAGAAGTACACGGAGGAGCTTCGCTGGAAGAGGTTATTGTACCGATCATTACCTTTTCGCTGAATGATAGCAGCTTTGTTGTGACAGTCGTTGATGGAGAAAAGATTAAGGCTGATTATAAAAAGGGAATTACTGTAACCTTATATGTAAATAAAACTATAAGAGATACTCTGACCATAGGGTATGAAAATAAGAGATATCAGTCCGAATGTATTGATGATAATCATTTCAAAGTTGATATTCCAGATATTAAAAGATCGGGAACGTATTCAGCAGATGTTTATCTGGGCAATGATCTCGCCGGTCATATAGAAATCGAAGCAGCCGGTAAGAGTGCAACTATGAATGACGATTTCGATGATTTGTTTTGATGAGTAGGAGGAATCTAAGTGACTATTACTGAGGAAAAATTAAAGAATTGCTTTGATGAGATGGTTGTGTACAAAGATCTCAAAAAGCAGAGTAACGTCTTTTCAGCACTTAGCCTTCCATCTTTTATGAGGGATTGGATCCTTCGGAAATTTGAAGATGAGAATGGCACTTTTGATGTGGATAGGGTCTTAAAATTTGTACATACCTATCTTCCTAAAAAAGAAGATTGGAATTCAATAAAAAATCGTGTGGTCATAGAACAGGAGACTGTAAGATTTTTAGCCAAAATATCTATCGACATAGATATAAAGACAGGAAAGGTTTCATTCTCACTGCCTGATTTTGGACTTTCGTTTAAAGACACACTGATTGATGAAAATGTCTGGAATGAATGCAAGGCCGATCTTATTCATGAATATGAGACGTGGGGAATGGTCGAACTGGGATATCAGTCCCCTGACGAGTATGAGCACGAATGGTCATTCAACGTTAATAAAAATCGGGACAGATCTAAAGCCGGCAAAAAAGGAAAGATTAAGTTGCTTTCTTTTAAACCGTTTTGTCCATACAGAATAGACATTGATTATTTTAAGGATGCAAGAAAAGAATTCTCCACGAAGGAATGGATCGATATTATTTTGGGCGCAGTGGACTATAATGCTGACGGGTATAACGGCGATGAAGAAAAGAAGCTCACCATGCTTACACGTCTGCTTCCTTTCATAGAAAAAAGATTGAATTTAATAGAATTAGCGCCTAAGGGGACAGGGAAATCTTATTTGTTCGGACGAGTAAGTCGTTTTGGCTGGCTGTCAAGCGGCGGAATTATGAGCCGTGCAAAAATGTTTTATGATCAAAACCGTCATATGGAAGGCTTGGTGGCAGGAAACGATTTCATCACGCTTGATGAGGTTCAGACGATTTCATTTACGGATACTGATGAAATGAGAGCCGCCCTTAAGGGATATCTTGAATCTGGTGTCTATACTGTCGGTAATCACGAGGGTACCGCTTATGCAGGAATGATTTTATGTGGAAATATAAGCAAAGCATCTATGGAAGAAGACGGTTATGGAAACATGTTCGTGGAGCTTCCAAAAGTTTTTCATGAATCTGCACTTATTGATAGGTTTCATGGTTTTATAAAAGGTTGGAACATTCCGAGAATGAACGATGATTTAAAGGCATCCGGTTGGGCTTTAAACTCGGAATACTTCTGTTCAATCATGCATGAACTAAGAGATGATATGAGCTATAGAGCAATAGTTGATGAGCTTGTTGTTGTTCCTGACGGCGCAGACACAAGAGATACGGAGGCAGTAAAAAGAATTTCTACGGCGTATTTAAAACTTCTATTCCCTAACGTAAGGCAACCCAGTGATATCTCATCTGACGATTTCAAGCGATACTGTTTGGACAGGGCAAGAAAAATGAGAGATACCATCAAATATCAGTTAGGCTTGCTGGATGATGAGTATAAAGGAAAGGACATACCTGCATTTACTGTGTGCAGAGATTATGACAATGATTAAGATGGCAGACTGTTATATTTGCGGAAAAAAGAATATCAGTAAAAACGAAATAGGACTTACAAAAAAACTGATGGGGAAAAGTTCTAAGAATTTTTATTGTATATCTTGTTTAGCTGAGCAATTGGAAGTGACCACTGAGGAACTTCAGGACAAAATCGAAGAGTTCAAAAATGAGGGGTGCAAACTTTTTGAGTGAGGCAGGTGGAATTTTGTGATTTATGCTGATAATGCAGCGACAACGAAATTAGATACAGATGCGTTGGAAACAGCTATGCCCTTTTTAACTGGGGAATATGGTAATGCTTCACAGCCGTATTTCTTCGCCAAACCGGCCAAGAAGGCAATCTCCGAGGCTCGTGAAACTATTGCTGCGTGCATAGGAGCGGAGCCGGACGAAATCTATTTTACCTCTGGCGGTACCGAGAGTAACAACTGGGCGATTAAGAGTTCAGTATTTCCCGACGCAAAAATGCGAACAATCATTACATCCAAGATTGAGCACCATGCTGTATTGAATACTTGCGCGGCAATCGAGCTGCTCGGCTATCCAGTAACTTACCTGCCGGTGACGGATGATGGTATTGTGCAGCCGGAAAAGCTTTCACAGTATATAACGGACAATACGAGACTCGTCTCTGTTATGCTGGCTAATAACGAGATTGGGACAATCGAACCGATCAAGGAGCTTACCAGAATTGCGCATGAACATGGTACACTGTTCCATACCGACGCAGTGCAGGCGGTTGGTCATATTCCAATTAATGTGAAAGAACTTGACGTTGATATGCTCTCTGCGTCGGCACATAAATTTAACGGAATGAAGGGCAGCGGATTTCTGTATATCCGTAAAGGCGTAGAGCTTCATCCTTATGCTGATGGCGGCTCACAGGAGCACGGTAGACGTGGCGGCACAGAGAACGTGGCGGCAATCGCAGCTATGGCTGTAGCTCTGAAAAAGAACTGCAATCGCATGGAAGCGTCCTCACAGAGACTCCGAAAGCTAGAGAAAATTCTTCTGGATACGTTGACTTTTGCGGGCATTGAGTACAGAAGAAACGGCAATAGCTATCATCTTCCTGGAAATGTAAATATTTCCATCAAAGGAGCTGATGGCGAGATGCTACTTCATCGGTTGGACCTGAAGGGAATCTGTATTTCCACTGGCTCCGCATGCGATTCAGTAAATGCTCGTGTCTCTCATGTGATAGAGGCGATTCATGTGCCGGAAGAATATGCAAAAGGCACGATACGCATTTCCTTCGGTGTGGAGAATACAGAAGAAGAAGCCTTAGCGATTGCAGAGGCGTTGATTGGTATTTTGAGGAAGTAAGTGAATGGTAAGGAGGTTTTTTTACTTATCCCATTTCTCTGGGGCATGCTCTGGAAGGTCGCGGTTGATAAGTCATGCGCCGCTGTTCATTGGCGGCGCTTACTATAACATTCATCCGGAAGTTCTTTCGACCATGGCATGATCGATCCCAGCATTGCTTCATCTCTATTCCCGTCTTTATCTTTTCGCTTCCGGGGGAATACAACAATCTTCCGTGGACTAGACGCTGCTCTTGTTGGGTATATCCGCTGATACTTTATCGATGCTGTTCCCAAAGGGAAATAGTATGATTACAACCAGTCGGCAGTACAGGGTGTCCAATACTGCAATCGGTTATTCGTCATTGAGGATTCCATTAACAAAAAAGTATCCCGGTGATTATGAAAAGCGGAAATAGCTTCGTCTCGAAAAGGAAAAACCTGTTCTAGAGGCTTTCTGGTCGTGACCGGAGAGAATGCCAGTGCGGTAGTCTGCACAATGGTTGGAATGGCAAAAGCACATGGGCTGAATATTTATGGATATCTTAAATTTCTGCTGGAGCACCGGTCATGTAAAGATATGACCGATGAACAACTGCCAGAGCTGGCACCTTGGAGTGAAAAACTCCAATCTATCAAAAATCGCATATGAATTATAGTGAATTACTCTAACTCGCAAAGGCCAGGGTAATTTTAAATTTTACGGCGGTACTACTTGGGACGGTTATCTTGTTAATAGGGAATATTTGTATTATACTGGATATATCAAATTTTTTAGGAGACATTATGCCAACAAAAGATTATAAATCTACCGATGCACTTATGCGTCATCTTCGTAAGAATGGGATTGCAATTTCTGGAAGTTCACAGAAACAGCAATTGATTAATACTGGATATTTTCATGGTTATAAAGGATATCGTTTCTTTGTATCTTCTCAGAATAGACTCCCTTTTATATCGTATAATGAAATTAATGCGACAATCCAGTATGATACAAAATTAAAGTCATTGTTGTATGGAAAAATGATGTTTATAGAGACTGCACTGAAAAATATTGCACTTAATACAATCATGGACGAAGTAGGATCGAATAGTATTTATGATATGTATGATAAAGTTGTAAACAGTTACAAAAATGCATCACCCGGAACCTCAGAAGATATTAAGAAAAAATTTCAGATTAATAAGTTGAATTTACAGGGCTCTATTCAAAATTCTATTGCAGGAGCATATCGAAAGGATAATCCAAAGATTACTCATTTTTATAATAATGTAAATTATAATGAGGTTCCAATTTGGGCAGTATTTGAAATTTTGACTATGGGCGATTTTGGATATCTTCTTTCCTGTCTAACGATAGATATGAGAGAAAAAATTTCACGAGCGATAGGCATTAATCTGTCCTGTGATACCTATCGAGAATTAGTTTATAAATATGTATACGCTCTCAAAGATTTGCGAAATGCTATTGCTCATAATGATGTTGTTTATGATACCCGATTCAGAAAAATGGATCCTTCTAGACCAATGAAGCAATGTCTAATTTTGGAAATAGGGCTTCCATACATAAATTTTAAAACTATTGGAGATTATATCATTCTAATTTGCTATTATCTGAAATTGCTGAAAGTAACCAAAACAGAACTTAAAATATTTATACGTGAATTTGAAAAAATCACAAAGGAATACGAAAACTCTGTAAATCCTGAAGTTACAAGGCTTACTATTCATCCAGATTTAGCTTCTCGCATGACAATATTAAAAAGTTCTCTTTAGACAATATTAAAAAGTTCTCTTTAGAGGATTGCATATTTTTTGTGGTTATAGTATATTATTAATAGCAATTGGGGTATGTGTTTGCGGACACATACTTGGAGGAGTCGGAGAAGTCTGGCTCCTCTTTTTATGTGTTAAAATAACAGATAAGTATATAGAAGTATCTGATTTCGATTTATGAAGGCACAAAGAATAAGTTTTTGATAAGTATAGAACAGGATATGCTTACTATAGAATACATGTTGATTATTCCGACGCCACACCGGACTGGCGGCTCTGCCGCATTGTAACATTCATATGTATAATGAATCTTGAACGGACAAGATATTTCCATAGATACAGGGCATGCTGTTTAATATAATGTTCTTCGAATATTTTGTAATGAGAACAGTGTTTGGTTTGTAATAATCGTAAAAATGTAGAGAATTACTTGTATTGATTTTTTTAGCCAGTGAGTTTAACCATGTTGTTCATCATCAATATATTCCATAATATCAGAAACAGAACAGTGTAACAGTCGGCACAATTGGTTGACTGTATTTGTACTGATGCTATTGCCCTTTTTAATGGAATGATAGGTTGCTTTTGAAAATCCCATTTTAAAAAGCGCATAGGACGAGATATTCTTTTGAGCCATAGTTTTAAAGAGTGGGCGATAGCTAATCATGTCTCCGTTTCATTCTCCTACTGTAGTATATGTGATTATTTTATTGATATACTCGGATATTGAAAATGTACGAATATCCGAGTATAATCATGAATATGAAAACAACATATGAGGAGAAAAAGGATGTCGCAAATAAAAGGTATTTTTGAAAGGGCAACTGTACGAGGAATCGCAGATTATTTGTTGTTTGGTATTGGTCCCGACAAAGATGATCGGGATTATGAAGAACGGATGGATGAGATTTATCAAAGATTTGAGACAGCAGTTGCGAAATATGATCCAAATCCAAACTCAGAATTACTGGATCTGTGTAATGAACTTACAAGTGAAACTGCCAGTGTATATATGGAAATAGGGTTGCAGATAGGAATCTCGTTGATGAAGGAAATACAGAAGAATATTGACAGGGAAAATTAGAGAAGAGGACATTTTTAGAGTCGTCAGCTTATTTATGCTGGTGACTTTTTTTTATGTTCTTTTTTAAAAATAATTTCCTTGCACACTGTAAAACCACCCGATTTCGTTTCTATTAGTGAAGGGTGAAATAAAACTTTTCTATTCAGATGTTATAAAATTGCTTCTTCCAGTTTGGATAAGTGAGGAGATTTTTAGAAAAGCACAATATCAAATCGCCCGAAGAAGTAACATTCTGTAGTTTTCATAAAAAATAAAATTTTTGTTCATTTTCTTGTAAAAACCATGCGGATTTTTTGGATAAGCAGAGGGAAGTGTCTTTTCTAGAGCAAGATCCACCCCGGTAATACCGAAATCCATGTTATGGATTTTCCCTTCCCTTTTGGGGGCGTGATCTTGATGGGGATTTCTAAGAGCAAGATCCACCTCGTAATACACAATCGTGTATTCCAGAGTAGTGCTCTTGCTTGGGATTTCAATTCCCCATACCCTCGATGATCTGCTTCTTTAGCAGATATTAGCGTCCACTGGAAAGTGAGACGCAGCACAAAAGGAAGATCCCGGCAGGACTGCCGGCTTCCCCATTTGTGGTGTTACTGCGTAACAGGAAGAATGAAAGGAGGATTCATGAGAAGAAAGAGACTGGAACGGACTCCGAACTATTCGCATTCTGCCGGACTCGGGAGGTAGTCCAGATAAATTATTCAAAAATGACACCGAAACACGACCAAACAGCGTTTTTGCCCGCAGGCAGTAGAATCCCTGTCTGATAATATTTGAGGTCAAAAAAGCTCATTTAGACTGGCCCAAAATGTGAAAAATGATACTGAAACGCGACCATATTTTGCTGTCCTGCATACGGCATCGGCGGGATGGCAGAAAGGAGGAATGTCTGTGCCGCGAATGAGCAAGAAGAGAAAACAGGAACTGTCCTTTTTCCTCAATGAAAGGGGAAGGGTTACACACAATGAGACCTGCCGGAAATGCATCGGGGACTGTAAGCAGAGTTTCCGGACAGTTATCATCTGCTGTCCTTGTTATGAATCCAAGCGGAGCCATCGGCGGAAGATCAGACGGCAGCAGAAGAATGAACAAAATGAATAGGCCGTTGACCGAGTACATGACAGATCAGACCCGGATTCCGGTCTTTCTCCCTTATCCACGATTTTTGCTGAAGACGGAACTGACGAATACCGCCAGAGTATTGTATGCTATGCTGCTGGACCGGGCGAAGCTCTCCCGGAGAAATGGATGGAAGGATGAGAAGGGGCAGATCTATTTGATCTATCCCATATCCAACATGGCAAAGGATCTGGGAAAGAGCCAGACTACTATCAAGAAAGCGATGCGCGAACTGGAGGATGCCGGACTGGTAGAAAAGAAGCGGCAGGGATTCTGTATGCCGAACATTCTTTACATTAAAATTCCACAGGAAGGACGGGGAATCTGCCTGTCCGGAAGGAAAGAAAAAGAACCGTCCGGAAAGACAGAAACCTGTCGCTCAGAGGGAAAGAAAAGTGACCGTCAGAGGGGAAGAAATGTGTCCTCTAATCAAATGAATAATAGTCAAAAGATACAGAGTCAAATAAGTGGAGAGAGGGAACCCCGCTCTGTTTATGGAAAATATCAAAACGTATATTTATCGGAATCCGAGTACAGGAAGCTTCAGCAGGAGATCCCGGGAGTGAACCGGCTGATCGAGGAATTATCCGGCTATATGAGATCTACGGGCAAATACTATGCCGACCATGCCGCTACCCTGAGGAGATGGGCGGAGCGTTCTGCTCCTGCAGGAAGGATTCCGGATTATATATGCAGTGAGGAGGAAAGCCTGTGAAAGAAATCGTAGAAGAAGCATTAAAGAAAATGACAACTCAGATAGAGAAAACTGAGGAGGATTACATCGGGGAAGATGGTCTGACCTACTGCGGGAAATGCCACACGCCGAAGGAAGCCTATTTTGATCAGGAGTTGGCGCAGAAGTTCGGAATGAAAACCCATCCAAGGGAATGTGACTGCCGGAGAAAAGCCCGGGAACAGGCGGAAGCGCTTCGGGAGCAGTCATGGCATGAAGAAACTGTAAGGAGCTTAAAAGAACGATGTTTCTCCGAGAAAGCCATGCGGGAATGGAACTTTAAAAAGAATCGCGTGGAATCAAAGAATACGGAGACTGCCCGGTTTTATATAAAGCATTGGGAGGAAATGAAGCGTGATAATATCGGTCTCCTCTTCTGGGGAGCGGTAGGGACAGGGAAAAGTTTTTTGGCCGGATGCATTGCCAATGCGCTGCTGGAACAGGAGATCCCGGTCCGCATGACGAATTTCGCGGAAGTCTTAAATGACCTGTCCTCTAATTTTTCAGAAAAGAATGAGTATATAAAATCCCTGTGCCGGTTCCCTTTGCTGATTTTGGATGATTTCGGAATGGAACGAGGCACGGAATATGGCTTGGAACAGATTTATGCAGTGATCGACGGCAGGTATCGGAGCGGAAAGCCGCTGATCGTGACTACCAATCTGACACTAAACGAGCTGAACAATCCTCAGGATACGGCTCATGCACGGATTTATGACCGCCTGAAGGAACTGTGTGTCCCGGTAAAATTTTCCGGGGAGAGCCGGAGGCGCGTGACTGCGCAGGAAAAATTGAATCGGCTGAAAGAACAGATGAAGGGGGTGATGTGAATTGAGACAGACAAAAGAAAGAGAGAGCAAATTTCGCTTGGCGGTGGATATTGATGGACTGGCCGCCCTGCTGTCCTGCGGTCAGATGACAGCAAGAAAGATCGGGGAAGACGCGGGGGCAAGGATCGTCATCGGACGCCGGGTGCTGTATTCGGTACAGAAGGTGGAAAAGTATCTGGAAGCCATCGCGGAATAAGCGGGAAATGTGTGCGTGGGGATGGTTTTGTGCTATACTTTGGTTAGACAGGACAAGACCATTCTGAGAACAGACGGAGGTGGAAGCAAACGTACAGAAAGGAATGGTTTTGTGGCTAGAAAAGATAATAGAGGAAGAAATCTGAGAACCGGGGAGTCCCAGCGTAAAGACGGACTCTATATGTACCGGTACAAGGATGAACGGACCGGAAGGCGTCTGGCTGTCTATTCCCCGGATCTGGCGGAGCTTCGGAAAAAGGAAAAGGAGATCAACAAAGACATGGATGAGGGGCTCCTGACGGATACCGAGTTCAGGAGTATGACCCTCAATGATCTGTTTCAGATCCATCTGGATACCACTAAGCTGGCGGAGAGTACAAAGAAGAATTACTGCCGGATGTGGGACAGTCTGGTAAAAAATGATCTGGGACAGATGAAAGTGGTCCAAGTGAGACCATCCCACGTCCGCCTGTTTTATTCCAAGCTGAGTAAACAGAAGTATGCTCATAATACGATCAAATACATTCACAACATGATCCATCCCAGCTTTGAGATTGCCGTGGAGGATGACATTATCCGCAAGAATCCGGCGAAAAAGGCATTGGGAGATTATGGGGAACCGGAGAAGAAACGGACGGCGCTGACACTGGATCAGCAGAGAAAGCTTCTTGCCTTTGTCAGAGATCATGAGAACTTTGCGGTTCATCTGCCTATGCTGCAGATCATGATCGGCACCGGACTCCGGTGCGGAGAACTGATCGGACTGACATGGAAAGATGTGGACATGAAAAAGCGTACCGTTTCCGTGGATCACCAGCTGACCTATAAAAATTACGGGGACGGCTGTAATTTCCATAAGACTTTGCCGAAGACACAGGCCGGAGTCCGGGTGATTCCTATGAGCAAGATGGTGGGGAAAGCCTTTGAGACTCAGCGGCGGTTGAATTTCCAGCTTGGGATTCCCCGTGACGTTGAGATTGACGGCCTTTCGGATTTCATTTTCATGAGCAGAAGCGGACGTCCCATGATGCCAAGCTCCGTTAATTTTATCCTGCGGGATATTGTAAAGACATACAATCAGGAAGAAAGGGAGCGGGCGAAGCGGGAAAGACGGAAGCCGGAGGAGATGCCTCATATTTCCGCTCACATCCTGAGGCATACCGCATGCACCCGTATGGCGGAGACAGATCTGGATATCAAGGTGGTCCAGTATGTGATGGGACATGCCAATATCAGTGTGACGATGGATGTTTACAATCACGTTACGGATCAGGAAAGGATCGTCCGGGAGATTGCCAAACTGGATGAAGTTCAGGTCATGTAAAGAGCCCGCCATGGACCTCATGAACTACGTTCATTCGGTCGCGGCTGTCGCCTTATAGGTTCCAAATTGAGCATGATTTTTCGTGAGCAAGCTCCCGAGAATCAACTCAATTTCGTCCCTGCATGGCTCGTAGTTTTCGCGAAAATGGTGTAAAAATGGTGTAGTAAGCCATTTTTCGGAAGAACTGAAAATTTGAAAACCCCAAGAAAGCCCGTAAAATCAAGTTTTTTTCAGGCTTTCTAAAAAAATCTTAAAAAAATTAGCACTCACCTCTTGACAGTGCTAATAACATCTGCTATATTACAAATAGAACAAGGGAAGAGGAAAAAGGAAAGGTTCCTGAAGTTCCCGGTTCTCAAAACTCAACACTCCGAATGGGATTTCGGAAGTGCTTCATAATATAGATAGATAACAAAAAGGTTTTTTTGAAAGGAGATATGACTTATGTTGATGCCTAGTATTTTTGGAGAGAACTTATTTGATGATGACTGGATGAACTTCCCGTTTGACAGAGATTTCTGGGGAAAGAAAAATCCGCTGTACGGAAAGAACGCTAAAAACATGATGAAGACAGATATCCGCGAACATGACAATGGATATGAAGTTGACGTGGATCTGCCGGGATTTAAAAAAGATGAGATTAGCCTGGAACTGGAGAGCGGCTATCTGACCGTATCCGCGGCAAAGGGCCTTGACAAGGACGAGAAGGACAAGAAGGGTAAATACATCCGCAGGGAGCGTTACGCAGGCGCAATGCAGAGAAGCTTCTATGTTGGCGATACGCTGACACAGGAAGATATCAAAGCAAAATATGACAACGGTATCTTAAGCATCAGCATCCCGAAGAAGGACGCTCAGGCAGTAGAGACAAAGAAGACCATTGCCATTGAAGGATGATGGGATGACACAGGAAAGATGGCAGAGATGCCATTGATATAAAAGGGGGTCCGGCGCCAGAGAGTGCCGGACCCCCTTTTTGAAAGATGTAGGATAATGGCTGCGGAATATACCGCAGCGCTGCAAAGTGATCCGGCTTGTGAAGAGCGAAAGGAGAAATGACTTATGATGATGCCCAGTATTTTTGGAGAAAACTTATTTGATGACGACTGGATGGATTTTCCATTTGCTCATGACTTCTGGGGCGGGAAAAATCCTCTGTATGGAAAACGTGCAAAAAACATGATGAAGACAGATATCCGGGAACATGACGACGGATATGAGATCGATATCGACCTGCCGGGATTTAAGAAAGACGAGATCAATGTGGAGCTCGATGACGGATATCTGACGATCTCTGCTGAAAAGAGCCTGGATAAGGACGAAGAGAAGAAACACGGAAGGTATATCCGCAGGGAGCGCTATGCAGGCGCAATGCAGAGAAGCTTCTATGTAGGCGATGCGCTGACACAGGATGATATCAAAGCGAAATATGAGCATGGCATCCTGAAGCTGTCTGTCCCGAAAAAAGAGGCGCAGGCAGTGGAGAGCAGCAGCCACATCGCGATCGAAGGCTGATGTTTCGCACAACAGGCATAATATAACATAAGAAAACGGCTCGGCGCCGGTAAGGCGCCGGGTCTTTTTTTGCGGTTTTTTTGGCCTTTTTTGCGGTCCTTTTTTGTCAGACTGGGGACTGTTTTCGTTCTTCCATTTTTTTCTGTTCCTGCTATAATGTAGGACGGATAATGAGAGAAATGAGGAACAGAAGATGAAAAAGGAAAATGATTTCGGCAGGGATTCCATCCCTCTGCTTGTGCTGAAGATATCGGTCCCGTTTATGATCGCACAGTTTGTGAATGTGTTTTACAGCATTGTGGACAGAATCTATGTGGGAAATATCCCCGGGACGGGCGCGGACGCCCTTGCAGGAGTCGGCGTGTGCGCTCCGATCGTGACGCTTTTGTCGTCTTTTGGCACGCTGTTCGGGATCGGCGGCTCCGTCCTTTTCTCTGTGCGGCTCGGGGCGGGAGACGAGAAGGGAGCACACAGGCTTTTGGCGAACAGTTTCGCGTGGATGCTCATTGTGTCAGTCGTCCTGACCGCGGTATTCCTGCTGACGAAAGACGCCCTGCTGAACTGGTTCGGGGCCAGCGGCGTGACCTTCCCCTATGCGGATTCTTATATGACGATCTACACGGCGGGCACGGTCTTTGCCCTGCTCTCCATGGGTATGAATTATTTCATCACAGCCCAGGGCTTCCCGGTGCTGGGGATGACGACCACGCTGATCGGCGCTGTGATCAATATTGTCCTTGATCCGGTCTTTATCTTTTTGTTTGACATGGGAGTGGCAGGAGCCGCGGTGGCCACTGTGATCGCCCAGATGTCTTCCTGCGCGTTCGTGCTCCTGACGCTCAGGAGAAAGAAGATGAGAGTGCCGCTGGGGCTGGCGAAGCCGGAGCTGTCGGCCGGAATGCGGATTGTGAAAATCGGATTTTCGCCGTTCCTGATACTCGCCACAGACAGTATTATCATCATTGCGCTGAACGCAGTGCTCCAGCACTACGGGGGCAGGGAGTACGGGGATACGCTCATCACAGCGGCTACCATCGTGCAGAGCTATATGCTGCTGATCACCTCGCCCATGCTTGGGATCACCGGCGGTTCCCAGCCGCTGATCAGCTATAATTACGGGGCGAACCGGCCGGACAGGATACGGAAGACATTTTTCTGGGTGCTTGTCCTGTGCGTGTGCTTCACTTCCGTTATGTTCCTTATCTCCAGGATCGTGCCGCAGTATTTTGTATCCATTTTTACGGATAATAAGGAGTACGCAGAGCTTGCCATCTGGGGCATCCGGGCGTTTACGATGATGATCATCCCTCTGAGTTTCCAGTATGTGATCGTGGACGGGCTGACCGCCCTTGGGATGACAAGGACATCGCTGAGCCTGTCCCTGTTCCGGAAATCACTGTACTTCGGGGCAACCTGCGTCCTGCCTGTGTTCTTTGCCGCCCAGTCCGCATTCTATGCAGAGCCCGTGGCGGACGGTGTCTCCGCGTGCGTATCCTGCATTGTTTTCTCTTATATTTACAGGAAATACCTGCGCGGAGCGGGACGGCTGAAAGAGATCAGGATGTAAAAGGGCAGGGAGCAGAGTGTGCTTTGCCTGTCTATGGTTGCATGAACCGGGGAAACTATTTATAATGGGATGGAAACGGAAAGATAAGAATAAGATCAGGGAGATTTACAGATATGATTAAAGTGATCGCAAGCGATATGGACGGGACACTTCTCGGCGATGACCACAGGATCGCCCCAGGGACGCTGGAGGCTGTGAAAGAAGCTGTGAACGCGGGGATCCGCTTCATGATCTGCACAGGGCGTAATTTCCCCGGGGCGATGGAGGAGCTGGAGGGCGAGGACCTTGTGTGCGACTATATCGTCAGCAGCGGGGCGGAAGTGAGAGACCCGGAGCAGAGGATCGTCCTTACGTACCCCATGAGTATGGAGCTGTGCAGGAGAGTGTACAGTGTGATCAGGGAATATCCCATATCAATGGTGATCTGTACAGATGGATGTGATTACCGGATCGGGACGGCTGAGGAAGTCGAAGAAAGCATCCTGATGGAGGCGATGCTTTTCCACATGGACACGGACCGGGAAGCGGTCAGAAGGACGCCGGTATTTCAGCGCATGAAAAAACGGACAAGAGCGGCCGCCAGCCTGGACGAGCTGGAAGAGAACGGCGTGCCGGTATATAAGCTCTTTCTCTTTACAGAAGACCGGGAGATGCTGGCGCAGATTGGGAAAAAACTGGAGCCGGACAGAGAGATCGCGGTGGCCTCTTCCTTCCCGACGAATCTGGAGATCACAGATGTGAGGGCGCAGAAAGGACCGGTGCTCAGGGAATATGCCGCATCCCTCGGGTATACGATGGATGAGATCATGGTGCTGGGGGACAGCCTGAACGACCTGTCCATGATCTCCATGGATTTCGGGGCGACCGTGGCAATGGAGAATGCGGACCCGGAAGTAAAGCGGGCGGCAAAATACATTACAAAATCAAACGAAGACCTGGGAGTGGCCTATGCCATAAGAGAACTTCTGAAGCGCCAGTCAGAACCGTGCGGGGACAATGGAAGCCCGGATGGAGAAAGCTTATAAAAGTGCGGAATCAATGATAGAAAGAGAAGCTGGATAAAGATTATGAGATTAAGAAGCAAACTTGCAATAAAATGCGCGAAAGCGACGAGCAGCCTGATCAAAAAGATGAACCGTGGGAGCGGGGTGACCCTGCCCGGGTATGTGGCCCGCCTGATCGATCCGAAGATCTTAAACGAGATGGCAGGACAGGTCAGGGAAAAGATCATCGTGACTATGGGGACGAACGGGAAGACGACCACAAACGCGATCCTGTGCCGGGCCCTGGAGAGCGAAGGGAAAAAAGTCATCATCAACCGGACCGGGGCGAATATGCTGAACGGGATCATCTCTGCGTTTGTCCTTTCTACGGACAAAAAGGGACGGCTGGACGCGGATTTTGCCTGCATCGAGGTGGATGAGATTGCGTCCGTGGGCGTGCTGCCCAGGCTGACGCCGGACTGCGCTCTGCTGACGAATATTTCCAGGGACCAGCTGGACCGTTTCGGCGAGGTGGATATTACCTATAATAAGCTGATGACTGCTGTGACGAGCGTGCCGAAGACCACGCTCATCATCAACTGCGATGATATCCTTTCCTGTTCGCTTGCCGAGAACAGCGGAAATCCCTATGTCACCTACGGGATCAGTGAACAGATCTTTGACGATATTTCCCGCTCGGAGATCCGGGAGAGTATTTTCTGCCGGAAATGCGGGAAAAAGCTGGAGTATGACTTCTTCCACTACGGACAGCTGGGCATCTACCACTGCCCGAACTGCGGATGGGAGCGCCCTCAGCCGGACTATACGGCAGAGCATATCGAGCTTCACGATGAGGTTTACTCTTTTGACATGGACAGGCTCCACATCGATTCCACGGCGCGCACGCCGTACAATATCTACAATACCCTGTCCGCGTATACAGCGCTGAAGGCGCTGGGCGCGGGATATGCCGGGTTCAAAGAGATGATCGAGGCATTTGACTATGGGAATAACCGTGAGAGCATCTTCCAGATCAATGGGGCGAGAGTACAGCTCCACCTGGCGAAGAATCCCATCGGTTTCCAGCAGAAGGTGTCCCTTGTGCTGAAAGACCCGAAGCCAAAGGACATTATCATCCAGATCAATGACACATACCAGGACGGGGAAGATATCTCCTGGCTGTGGGATGTGGATTTCCAGTATCTTGCCGACAGCAATGCGCAGAGCATCATCACCGCCGGAACGAGACGGCATGACATGGGACTGCGCCTGAAATACGAGGACATCCCGTGCGGCTCCACTACGGACCTGAGGGCGTCTGTCCTTGACCGCGTGGAGAACGGGACGAAAAATCTGTATGTGATCGTAAATTATTCCGGCCTGTACCGGACGAACCATATGCTGACGGAACTTGAAAAAACCTGCGGAAAGACCGGGGAAGGAAAAGCAGAGCAGGAAAAGAGCGCGGCAGGGAAGCCGGAGCCGGGGACACAGGGACAGAACAGAGAGCAGAAGGGAGGGGAACGGGCATGATGAAACTGACTATCGGGCATTTATACCCGGACCTTCTGAACCTGTACGGTGACAGGGGCAATATCCAGTGCTTCCGAAAACGACTGGAATGGCGGGGGATAGAGGCTGAGGTGATCCCTTTCCTGTCAGGGGATAAGATTGATTTCCAAAAGCTGGACATCGTGCTCCTGGGCGGGGGCTCGGACCGGGAGCAGGAGCTTGTCTGCGGATTCTTAAAAGACATCCGGGAGGATTTTCAGGCATATGTAGAGAACGGCGGCGTAGTGCTGGCAGTCTGCGGGGGTTATCAGCTCCTGGGAAAATATTACAGAACGGACAAAAAGACCATCGAAGGGCTGGGGATCCTAGATATCACGACAGAGTGGGAGCCGGAGCGGCTGATCCGAAATATCGTGCTCAATAGCCCGCTTTTCGAGCAGCCGGTGGTAGGATTCGAGAACCACGGCGGGCGGACTTATATCGGGGACCATACCCCCTTCGGAAAGGTGTTTTACGGGCTTGGCAATACCGGGAAATCCGGTTACGAAGGCGTGGTATACAAAAATGTGATCGCCACGTACCTGCACGGACCGCTCCTTCCGAAAAACCCGCAGGTGTGCGACTATCTCCTGGAGCGCGCGCTGAAGAGGAAATACGGGGACGGCGTGACGCTCGAGCCGCTTGCGGACGAGCTGGAGCACAAGGCGAACAGCTATATCGTGGACAGGTACAGTGATAAGAAATATATTCTGAAAGAAACGATCAAACGTTATACGTAATGTGCAGGCGCAGCGTGAACCGCCGCGTTTGCCGTGAGGAGGGAGCGTATGCGGATACATTACAGAGAGTCAGAGGGCGGGATTGAGATCGTACGGTGCTTTGGCGCTGACGGAAAGGTGGAGCTGCCGGCCGTGATCAGCGGTATGCCTGTAATCCGGGCGGCGGCTTACGCCTTTTCTGACAGAAAGGCACAGGAGGAGAAAGATGTCCTTGTCTGCGAGACAGAGGATGGAAGACTTTTCCGGCAGCAGGAGCGCCTTCTGGCCGGAGAGGCCGTAGAGAGCGTGAGCTTCCCGGATACGCTGGAAGAGATCGGAAAATATATTTTTTACGGATGCAGGAACTTAAGGAAACTGAGCTTTTCGGACAGGCTGACAGAGATCGGCAGCGGAGCGTTCACCGGGTGCAGGTCCCTGTCCAGGCTGGAGGTGCGCTTCCTGACCGGCGGGAAGTCCTGTGTCCCGGAGATACTCGGTGATCTGTGGCAGAGGATCGATGCGGTCTTTTATGAACCGGGAAGTCCGGCTCCGGCGGCGTACCTTGTATTCCCCGAGCATTATGAAGAAGCAGTGGAGAATACGCCTGCCCGCATCCTTTTTACACAGCATCACGGTTCGGGAAACAATTACAGACAGTGCTTTTACGGGAAAGAGATGGATTACCGGAAATATGACGACCTGTTCTGTGTGGCAAAGGCGCAGGATAAGACAGGTGTGCTGACAGATCTGATCTTCGGCAGGCTGATGTATCCGGCAGAGCTCACCGGGGAGGCGGAGGAAATGTACGAGTCCTATGTCCGGGAACACGGCGCGAAGACGGCGGCGTACCTGACGGATACGGGGAAGCTCCCCGCGCTGAAAGAAATGTCCCGCCGGGGGCTGTGGACGGAAGAGTCGCTGAATGCGGCGGCGGAGTACGCGGCAGCAGGCGCCGGGACCGCGGAGAGGAGGAGCATCTTAAGCTTTCTGATGAATGAAAAACACAGATTATTTCCTGTGAGAAAGGGGAAATATGAATTATAAGATAACGGAGAAAAGCGAGAACCATCGGGAGGAAGCCGCGCTTAAGCTGGAGCGGCTCGGCCGTGAGATCCTGGGGATCTGCCGGGAGGAGCTGTATTTTTCCATGAGGTTTATGGACGTGGCCCTGAGCAGCTTTTCGTATCAGATGGATACGGAGGTCAGCCCCTTCGGGACGGACGGGTACAGGATGTACTTTCATCCCCGGGAGCTGGGCGGACTCTACCGGCAGAACCGGATCCTCGTAAACAGAGGATATCTCCACATGGTTCTTCACTGTATTTTCCGACACATAATAAAACGTGGGAAAGATGGCAGATACTGGAATTTAAGCTGTGATATCGCGGCGGAGCATATCATCGACGGATGCGATCTGAGGCCGGTGCGCTTTTCCCGGAGCCTGCTGCGGCGGGAGACTTACCGGAAGCTGGAGTCCTCCGGCCATGTGCTCAATGCGGAAAGGATCTTCCGGGAGCTGGAGGAGTGGGAGCTTACGGAGAAGGAGCTGGCAATGCTGGAGGAAGAGTTCTGTGTGGACGACCACAGGTACTGGGCGGAGAAGGAGGAGAAAGGCCCGTCGGATGAACAGCTTGAGAAAAAATGGAAAGACATCGATGAGAAGATGGAGACAGACCTGGAGACCTTTTCCAAAGAAGCATCCGGGCAGAGCGGGGACTTCCTCGCTGAGTTGCGGGCGGAGAACCGGGAGCGTCATGATTACCGGGAGTTTCTGCGGAAGTTTTCCGTGTTCCGGGAGGAGTTAAAGGCGGATGACGATACCTTTGATTACGGGTTCTATACTTACGGACTGTCCCTTTACGGGAACATGCCCCTCATTGAACCGCTGGAGACAAGAGAGGTCCGCAGAGTGGAGGAGTTTGCCATTGCCGTGGACACATCCATGTCCTGCTCCGGGGAGCTTGTGCGGCGGTTTCTGGAAGAGACATACAATGTGCTGGCGGAGAATGAAAGCTTCTTCCAGAAGGTGAACGTACATGTCCTCCAGTGCGATGAGAAAGTGCATACGGATGTAAAGATCACATCCCGGGAAGAACTGAAAGAATATATGGAGCATTTTCAGTTATACGGAGAGGGCGGGACGGATTTCCGTCCGGCTTTTGAATATGTGGACAGCCTGATCGAAAAGGGAGAATATGTAAACCTGAAAGGGCTGATTTATTTTACGGACGGATATGGGATCTATCCGGCGAAAATGCCGCGGTACAGGACTGCGTTCGTATTCATGGAGGAGGATTACAGAGACGCGGATGTGCCGCCCTGGGCAGTGCGCCTTGTGGTCAGCGGGGACAGCCTGGAACAGAGTGAGTGACCGGGCCATGCGGGGAACGATACACAAAAACAATACAGAAAAACAATACAGGATAAAGATTCGGGAAAAGATACAGGAAAAGATACGGGAAAAGATACAGGGAAAAATACAGGACGAGGACTGGATAACAGGCAGGAGGAACAAAGTTTGGATATAAAACGCGCAAAACAGGAGATTAAAGACGCAGTAGAAGCATATCTTCTAAAGGATACTTCCGGCGAATATGAGATACCGGCAGTGAGGCAGCGCCCGGTGCTTCTTATGGGACCGCCGGGCATCGGAAAGACTCAGATCATGGAACAGATCGCAAAAGAACTGAAGATCGGCCTGGTGGCGTATACGATCACCCACCATACAAGGCAGAGCGCTGTGGGACTTCCATTTATCAGAGAGAAGGAGTACGGCGGGCAGAAATATTCGGTGACAGAATATACGATGAGCGAGATCATTGCCTCTGTGCATGAGAAGATGGAGCAGACAGGGAGGAAAGAGGGGATCCTGTTTATTGATGAGATCAACTGCGTGTCAGAGACTCTGGCCCCGGCTATGCTGCAGTTCCTGCAGGGAAAGACCTTCGGCACGCACAGAGTGCCGGAGGGCTGGGTCATCGTGGCGGCAGGGAATCCTCCGGAGTACAATAAATCCGTGCGGGAGTTCGATGTAGTGACGCTGGACCGGCTCAAAAAAATCGATGTGGAGGCAGATTTCCCGGCATGGAAGGAGTACGCGTACCGCCAGGGCATCCATCCGGCGGTCATCTCCTACCTGGAGCTGCGGCGGGAGAATTTCTACCGGGTCGAGAACACAGTGGACGGCAAGCTCTTTGCCACGGCAAGAGGCTGGGAAGATCTGTCCCGGCTTATCCAGGTATACGAAAAACTGGGAAAAACTGTTGACCGGGACGTGGCGTACCAGTATATCCAGCACAGGATGATCGCGAAAGATTTTGCCAATTATCTGGAACTGTATTATAAATACAGTACAGATTACAGAATAGAGGATATTTTGGACGGCAGGTGGGACGCGGGCGTGCTCAGTAAGATCGGAGCTGCTGCATTTGACGAGCATCTGAGCATCGTCAGCCTCTTAAGCGGCCGGCTGGGGGAAATGTTCCGGGAATGTTACCGGCAGGATGCATATGTGGCGAAGCTGTATGAATATCTTATCTATTACAGGGATAATCATCCTGCTGTGACGCTGGACGGCGTGCGCGCGGCGGCGGAGAAGGAGCTGGAAGAGCAGAAACGCGCGGAAATCCTGACAAAAGAGCGGGAGCATACTCTGACACGGGTGATCGACGCCCTGATCCGTTTCGAACTGGGCTTAAAGGGAGAACTCTTCTCAGAGGATGAAGCATTTAACAGGGTCAGGGAAATGTTCGGCAGGGAGAAGGAAGAGCTCGGCGCCGCGGAAAGCCATGCATCCGCGGCGCTGGAGAATGCGTTCCGCTTCATGGAGGACGCGTTCGGCGAGAGCCAGGAGATGGTGTCGTTTGTCACAGAGCTCAATGACAATTATTACAGCGCCTGGTTTATCAGGGAAAACGGCAGCGACTTGTACTACAGGTATAACAAAGGGCTTCTCTTTGACGAGAGAAGCGAGGGCGTAGCGCGGCAGATGGATGAGATAGAGACGCTGCTGAACACAGGCATTAAGTAGTGTACACCGGAAGGAAGAGCGGCAAATTGCTATAAAGAATGTGATTTTTTATAAAAATATGATATAATGGTTCCACATTCGTGCAGCCGGCAGAGATTTCACCGCCTCCCCCCCTGCCGGTGAAAACGGGGGAGGCTGGGAATCAGGCGGCAGACGCCGGCATGGAAAAGCATGTAAAAGAAAGGAAGCGAGGGCGTTACGATGGATGCAAGGCAGAAAAGAAATGAAGTACTTGGAAAACGTGTTGTAAAGGCACTGGAATCCAGAAATATGGAGGCCTATTATGCGGCGACGAAAGAAGAAGCGGTAAAGATTGCGCTGGAGCTGATCCCTGAGGGAAGCAGCATTAATATGGGCGGTTCGATGTCTGTCCGTGAAGTGGGGCTTCTGGACGCGATCAAGTCCGGGAATTATAATTTTTATGACCGGGATAAAGCGTCAACGCAGGAGGAGAAACGGGAGATTGCAAGGAAGGCGTTCACCTGCGACTGGTTTCTCGGCAGCGTCAACGCAATGAGTGAAGACGGAGTGTTTGTAAACATAGACGGAAATGCAAACCGGGTGGCAGCCTATGCCTTTGGTCCTGAAAATGTACTTCTCATCGTAGGGATGAACAAAGTGGTAAAGACAGAGGAGGATGCTTTGCACAGGGCAAGGAATGAGGCGGCACCCATCAATACCCAGAGATTTGGAACCGCTACTCCGTGTGTGAAAAACGGAAGCTGTTTTGACTGTAAAAGCCCGGAATGCATCTGCTGTCAGATCCTGATCACAAGATTCAGCCGGATCCCGCGCAGATTTAAGATCATACTCGTAGATGAAAATCTGGGATTCTGACAGAAATATCCTTTGGGCAGCCAATAGAAAAGTATAAGAGGTACAGGTGCAATGGACAGAGAAGAGAGAAAAAAAACAGATGGCGTCACGCAGAAGCGCCCGGTACATAGAAAACCGCGCAGGCCGGGGGAAGTATCACACCGCAGAGCAGAGGGAAGCGCGCATCGGAAGCCAGACAGCACGCCAGACCGGCGTACGGAAAGCAGCACATTGCGCAGGGAAAGCTGCGGGCGGCCTGACCGGGACGGGAACAGCCGGAAAAAGAACTCTGGAAGAAAGCCGGGACGGCCGGTAAGGAGAGAAAATCCAAAGAAGAAGAGACAGCAGAAAAGGAACCGGTTTAATGTGCTGTCAAGCGTGATTCTGATCGCTGCGGTATGCGTGTTCGTATTCTCTTTGTATCAATTGATTGCAATGCTGATCCCGTATTACTCAGGGGGAAAGATTTATGACGAGATCAAAGATCTTGCTATAACAGCAGACGAGGACGGAAGCGGATTCCAGGTAGACTTTGACGCGCTGCTCAGAGAAAATTCAGATACAGTGGCATGGATCCGGTTCGACGAACCTTCGATTATCAATTACCCGGTTGTAAAGAGCGCTGATAACACAGAATATCTGACGAAGACGTTTACGGCAAATGACAACAAGCTGGGAGCGATTTTCATGGATATGAGGAACAGCAGTGATTTTTCCGACAGAAACACGTTTATCTACGGGCATCATCTGAATGTGGGCGGAGAAATGTTTTCTGAGCTCCTGAAATATGAAAGCGAGTCATTTCGCAGTGAGCACCCGTATTTTTATATTTATACGCCCGACGGAAAAGTCAGGACATACACAGTGTTCTCTGCCGGGGTAGTAAAGGATACGGCGGACAATTATAAAATTGATTATGCATCAGATGCAGAATATGAGGAATATCTCAGAATTTGTCAGGAATCTTCTAATTACAGGACAGATGTTGAACTGAATGCGCAGTCACAGATCGTCAGTCTGTCAACCTGTACGAATGTACGCGATGACGAACGTTTTCTTGTGCAGGGCGTGCTGACGTCGACAGATTAAACAGGGGCTGGAAAGGAACAGAAACAATGGCAGACAGATTCGGCGTGGGGGATGTCATTACTATGAAAAAACCACACCCCTGCGGGAGCAAAGACTGGGAAGTTCTGCGCGTGGGAGCAGACTTTCGGCTGAAATGTAAAGGGTGCGGGCATCAGATCATGGTACCACGCCGTCTGGTTGAAAAAAACACCAGAAATATTGTAAAAAAATCTTGAAACACCTTCTTATCTATGTTATCATAAATAACCGTGACATACTGTCGGAAACTGTTTCGGCAAGTATCATTATTCCTTGTTCCCGCAGTGAAGACGGGGGCCAGAGACCATAAGGAGGTGCAAGAACATGAATAAGTATGAATTAGCTGTTGTTGTGAGCGCTAAACTCGAAGACGAAGCAAGAGCAGATGTAATCGAGAAAGTGAAAGCGCTGATCACACGTTTCGGCGGTAACGTGACAGACGTGGATGAGTGGGGCAAGAGAAGATTCGCTTACGAGATCCGGAAGATGACAGAAGGATATTACTACTTCGTACACTTCGAGGCTGAGCCGGCAGTTCCGGGTGAAGTGGAACAGCGTATCCGCATTATGGACAACGTGCTCAGATATTTATGCGTGAAACAGGAAGCATAAGCGGAAAGAGGTATATATGAATAAGGCAGTTTTAGTGGGACGGTTGACAAGAGATCCTGAAGTCAGATATTCACAGGGAGAGAATGCGACGGCAGTTGCGAGATACACGGTTGCCGTCGACCGCAGATTCAAGCGGGAGGGAGAGCCGACAGCGGATTTTATTCCGTGCGTGGTGTTCGGACGTTCCGCAGAGTTTGCAGAGAAGTATTTCCGCCAGGGAATGCGGGTTTCCGTTTCCGGACGTATCCAGACCGGAAGCTACACGAATAAGGACGGTGTGAGAGTATACACAACGGAAGTGATCGTGGAGGAGCAGGAATTCGCGGAGAGCAGGGCTGAGAGTGAGTCGAACAGATCCTCTTACCAGCAGCCGGCACCGGCGCCGAGCGCGCCGGCAGGCGACGGATTTATGAACATCCCTGATGGCATTGATGAGGAGCTGCCGTTCAATTGACCGGAAGCACTTAGTGAGCGCAGGCCGCAGGTGCAGTGCGAATTTAGTGCGAGGTCGTTCTTTTTCTTTGGCGGGGCCTTTTTGAGCGCGGGAAAAAGAACTTCATTGCAGAGAAAGGAGAACCATCATGGCTTACGAAAAGGGAAGCAGACCAGAGGGCGGATTCAAGAGAAGAGGCCCGGCGCGCAGAAGGAAAAAAGTATGCGTGTTCTGTGGGAAAGAGAATAACGAAATCGATTACAAGGACGTTGCAAAGCTGAAAAAATATGTTTCTGAGAGAGGAAAGATCCTTCCGAGAAGGATCACAGGAAACTGTGCAAAGCATCAGAGAGCTCTTACAGTAGCGATCAAGAGGGCAAGACATATCTCCCTGATGCCGTACGTCCAGGATTAATTGATCCAGTTGCGTATGAGTGAATGAGCGAAAACCTTTAAATACCGGGAAGCCGGTGTTTAAAGGTTTTTTTGTCTCTGATTATTGACATATGTTCATAATAGAGTATACTGAAATCGGGATCGTATATCCGGGGATACTCTTCCCCTGTACGCCAGAAGGAAAAGGAGGGCTCATATGCCAAGACCTCAGAAACAGCGCTGTATCTGTTCCCTGCCCAGTGCCGGAGGCTTCACGCCGCAGGGATGCAAGGCGTCCGGAAATGTCAACCTTACATACGATGAATATGAGGTGATCCGTCTTCTGGATCATATGCAGATGACCCAGGAGGAATGCGCTGAGAGGATGGGGGTCTCCCGTCCTACGGTGACGCGGATCTACGATGATGCGCGCCGGAAGGTAGCGGATATGCTGGTCAACACAAGGAACCTTACTATCAGCGGAGGCGATGTCTACGTCTGCCCGGCAATGCGCCCGGAATGCGCGGGTGAAGAACATTGCTGCCACCGGAACCGGGAACAGGTGATCGGCTGGCGGGAAATTTAGAATGAAAATCAGAAAGAAAGGAAAGAGACAGAGAACATGAAGGTACTTATTATCGGCGGCGTCGCGGCCGGGACAAAGACTGCGGCAAAATTAAAAAGAGAGGACAGGAGCATCGATGTGACAGTGGTTACAAAGGATCAGGACATCTCCTACGCGGGATGCGGACTGCCATATTATGTGGGCGGGTTTATAGAGAGCAGGGATGAGCTGATCGTCAATACACCGCAGAAATATTCCGGTCTGACCGGAGTGGAGGTGCGCACAGGAAAAGAAGCTGTCGCAGTGGATCCTGCAAAGAAGGAAGTGACCTTAAAAGACGTGCAGACCGGAGAGACAGAAGTCTATCCGTACGACAGGCTGGTGATCTGCACAGGCGCTTCCGCGGCAGAACTGCCTGTCGAAGGGAAAGACCTTCCGGGCGTGTTTAAGATGAGAACGCCGGACGACGCGGACGCGATCCGTACATATGCAGAGAGAAATAATGTAAGGAAAGCAGTCGTGATCGGGGCCGGGTTCATCGGACTGGAGGCGGCGGAAAACCTCCATGCAAAAGGAATTGACGTAACGGTCATCGACTTTGCGCCACAGGTACTGCCGAATATCCTGGACCCGGAGATGGCGGCATATGTAAAGAAGCATCTTCTGAACACAGGGATCCGTGTGATTACCGGGACGAGCGCGGAGCGGATCAATGGCACAGACAGAGTGACTGGTGTGCAGACATCCGCCGGCCCCCTCCCCTGCGAGATGCTGATTATGGCGGCGGGGATCCGGCCGAATACAGCCTTCCTTGAGGATACAGGGATCGAGATGTTTAAAGGTACGATCCTCGTGGACAGACAGATGAAGACGAGCATTGACGATATTTACGCGGCAGGAGACTGCGCCATGGTGACAAACCGTATTACCGGAAAGCGTCAGTGGTCGCCCATGGGATCTTCCGCAAATCTGGAAGGACGGACCCTGGCACAGGTGCTCGCGGGCGCGCAGAAGACTTATCCGGGCGTGCTGGGTACAGGCGTCGTAAAGCTTCCGGGGCTCAATGTGGGGCGGACAGGCCTGACAGAGGCGCAGGCGAGAGAAGCGGGATATGACGTGGAGACTGTGCTCGTGCCCACAGACGACAAGGCGCACTACTATCCGGACGCCTCCTTCTTCATCACAAAGCTGATCGCAGACCGTGCAGCGAGGAAACTGCTTGGCGTCCAGGTATTCGGACCGGGCGAGGTGGACAAGATGGTGGACATTGCGGTCATGGGTATCAATATGGGCGCTGTACTGGAAGACTTTGAGAACGCGGACTTTGCGTATGCGCCCCCGTTCTCCACTGCGATCCATCCGTTCGTACAGGCGGTGTATGTACTGATGAATAAGCTCGACGGCATATTGGTCAGCATGACGCCCGCAGAGTACGCGGCGGGAAAGGCCGAGGGATATCGCGTGGTAGACGTGCAGCCTGAGCCGTCGATCGACGGCACGTTTTTTGTAAACCTGGCAAAAGCAGACGGCGAGATCGAAGGGCTGGATAAGAAAGAAAAGCTTCTTCTCGTATGCGCAAGAGGAAAGAGAGCGTACTTTCTCCAGAACAGGATGCGCTATTATGGATATGAAAACACGGTTGTACTGGAAGGAGCTACATGCTTTAATGGCGTCAAAGTGAAGGACTCTGATACAGTTTCAGGGCTCTGAGCTGAGAGTATGCAGGAACAGCTTCTGTCTGAAAGCGGCGCTATACCGGGGAAAACCGGGGCGGCGCTTTCTTTGTTTATGTAACGCACAGGTCGTCCCGGAAAGCGCCGCGGTCTGTCATACCGGAGGTTTTTTATAGTAGAATAAAAACAGAAAAGGTGATATAATAGAACAGCACAGCAAAAATCAGAGAATTTTTTATAAGTTCTGCATTATGCATGTCTGCCGGTCTGAGGCGGACGTGGATGAGGTGAAACCATTATGAAAAAGAAAAAAGGTATGCGCTTAAAAGGACAGCTCAGGATGTATATGAACTGGCCGCTTATCATGACGATCCTGCTGGCGGCAATGAATTTCTGGCTCTATATGATCGACAGAAAAGCGGGATTCATGATGTCCGTGTTTATCCTGGTTTATCTTGCCATTGCGGGTGGGCTGTATTTTTATAACCGCTCTCTGATCCTGGCGGATCTGATCCAGTTTTCAGCGCAGTACAAAGGGATCGAGCACACCCTGCTGAAAGAGCTCGCCGTGCCTTATGCGATCGCCCTGGAGGACGGGCGTATCCTGTGGAGAAACGACGCCTTTGACGCCCTGATGACGCAGGGACCGAGAAAAGAGAAATACCTGTATAAAATGATACCGGACCTTCATCCGGGAGTATTCCCCAGGGGCGATCTGGATCATTCGCTGATGGAAGTGACCTATAAAGACAGAGATTATCAGGCGGAACTGCGCCGTGTGTCCCTGAAAGGGTTCAGCCAGAAGGAGGAACTTCTCCAGATTCCGGAAGACGAAGAATTCTTTGTGGCCGTGTCCATGCAGGATGTGACAGAGCTCAACGCATACATCCGGGAGAATGAAGACCAGAGGATGATCGCAGGGCTGATCTACATCGACAATTACGACGAGGTCATGGAAAGCGTCGAGGAAGTGCGCCAGTCGCTGCTTGTGGCGCTGATCGACAGAAAGATCAATAAATACATCGGCGATGTGGACGGCATTGTCAAAAAAATGGAGAAGGACAAGTATTTCATTGTTCTTAAGAGAGAAAGCTACAAAAAGATTTCGGAAGATAAATTCTCACTTCTGGAGGAGGTAAAGCAGGTCAATATCGGGAATGCCCGCTCAGCGACTCTGAGTATCGGGCTTGGGATGAATACCGCGACATACGCCCTCAGCTATCAGTATGCCCGTGTGGCGATCGACCTGGCGCTTGCGAGAGGCGGGGACCAGGCCGTTATCAAAGACTGCAGCGGCATTACGTATTTCGGCGGGAAAAAGGAGCAGACCTCAAAGAATACCCGTGTGAAAGCCCGTGTCAAGGCGGAGGCGCTGCGGGAGTTTATCGTCACAAAGGATCAGGTCATCATCATGGGGCATAAGATCGCGGACCCGGATTCTTTCGGCGCGTGCATGGGAATATACAGAGCGGCTGTAAGCCTGGAGAAAAAGGCGCACATTATCATCAACACAGTGACAGAGTCAGTGCGGCCTCTGTATGATGAGATCGCGGAGAGTCCGGCGTATGAGGATGACATTTTCCTTACATCAGACCAGGCGCTTGATTATTTTACGGATAATACGATGGTCGTTGTGGTGGATACGAATAAGCCACAGATGACGGAGTGTCCGGAGCTTCTGAGACGCTCCCGCATGACCGCGGTACTGGATCATCACAGACAGAGCAGCAATGTGATTGAGAATGCGGTGCTGTCCTATGTGGAGCCATATTCTTCCTCCACCTGTGAAATGGTCGCGGAAGTGCTCCAGTACATCGCGGATGACATTAAGATCCCGTCTGTGGAGGCGGACTGCCTGTATGCGGGGATCATTATCGATACGAGGAATTTTATGAACCGCACTGGAGTGCGCACGTTTGAAGCGGCCGCGTTTCTGAGAAGATGCGGCGCGGATATTACGCGGGTGCGCAAGATGTTCCGAGATGACATGGCGTCGTACCGCGCGAAGGCAGAGGCAATGCGCAGGGCAGAGGTGTACCGGAAGGAGTATGCCATCGCAGAGTGCCCCGGGGATATAGAGAGTCCTACGGTGCTCGCTGCGCAGACTGCGAACGAGCTTCTGGATATCAGCGGGATCAAAGCTTCCTTTGTCCTGACCGTATATGGGGGCAAGATCTATCTGAGCGCCCGCTCCATCGACGAGGTCAATGTACAGATCATCGCGGAGAAGCTGGGAGGAGGCGGTCATATCAATTCC
Organism: uncultured Mediterraneibacter sp.; assembly: GCA_944376695.1. Lineage (GTDB taxonomy): Bacteria > Bacillota > Clostridia > Lachnospirales > Lachnospiraceae > Mediterraneibacter. The sequence continues at coordinate 45,412 of CALWDM010000002.1, forward strand.
GCTGGAGCGCAGTTTGACCATACGAATATCCAGGAAGTGACGGCAATACTGAAAGAGACCATCGACGAGATGATCGAGGAAGGAGATATTTAGAACATGAAAGTGATCTTATTGCAGGATGTAAAATCTCTCGGGAAAAAGGGAGAGATCGTAAATGTAAACGACGGATACGCGAGGAATTTTATCCTGCCTAAAAAACTTGGGGCAGAGGCGACAGGGAAAAATCTGAACGATTTAAAGTTGCAGAAAAACAATGAGAAAAAAGTGGCTCAGGAGAATCTGGACGCGGCTAAGAAGCTGGCGGCGGAACTTGCAGAAGGGCATGTGGAGCTCTCGATCAGGATCGGCGAGGGCGGCAGGGCGTTCGGCTCTGTGTCCGGCAAGGAGATTGCGGCGGCAGTGAAGGAGCAGATGAATCTGGAGGTGGACAGGAAAAAGATCCAGCTCAAAGAGACAATCAAGTCTCCCGGCACACACATGGCGGCTGTCAAACTTCACCCGGAAGTGACAGCGGAGCTGAAAGTAGTCGTGAAGGAAGAAGCATAAGGAGAAATTCTTCATGGAAAATACAGAAGCGGCAATGAAACGGATACCGCCCCACAGCATTGAGGCAGAGCAGGCAGTGCTGGGGGCGATGCTCATGAATAAGGATGCTGTGCTGGTGGCCTCGGAGATGCTCGCGGGCAGGGACTTCTACCAGACGGCTTACGGAATCCTGTTTGACGCCGTGGTGGAGCTTTTTAAAGAAGGGCGTCCGGTGGACCTGATTACTTTGCAGGAGCATCTGAAAGCAAAGGACGTGCCCCCGGAGATCAGCAGTATGGAATATGCCAGGGAGCTTCTAGCAGGCGCACAGACATCTGCGAATATTAAATATTACGCTGAGATCGTCAGGGATAAGGCGATCCTGCGCAGGCTCATCAGGCTCAATGAGGAAACAGCCAATATCTGCTATCTGGAAAACAAGCCTCTGGAAGAGATTCTGGAGCAGACAGAAAAGCAGGTTTTTGAGCTTGTGGAGCACGGCAATTCCCAGGAGTATGTGCCCATCCGCCAGGTCGTGCTCAACGCGCTTGACGTGATCGAAAAGGCGTCAAAGACTAAAGGGACGGTGACCGGCATCCCCACAGGATTTATTGACCTTGATTATAAACTGTCCGGGCTTCAGCGCTCGGATCTGGTGCTGATCGCGGCGCGCCCCTCCATGGGAAAGACAGCGTTCGTGCTTAATATCGCGCAGCATGTGGCATTCCGCCAGAATCTGGCGGTGGCGATCTTCAGTCTTGAGATGTCCAAAGAACAGCTCGTGAACCGTCTTTTCTCCCTGGAATCCCATGTGGACGCCCAGGTGCTGAGGACGGGAAACCTGACGGATACAGACTGGGAGAAGCTGATCGAGGGGGCTGGGACGATCGGCAATTCCAGGATGATCATTGACGATACCTCTGGTATCTCGATCTCGGAGATGCGGTCAAAGTGCCGGAAATATAAGCTGGAACAGGGGCTTGACCTGATTATTATCGACTATCTCCAGCTCATGAGCGGAAGCGGCGGCAGGAAGAATGAAAGCCGGCAGCAGGAGATCTCGGAGATCTCACGCTCGCTGAAAGGGCTTGCAAGAGAGCTGAACGTGCCTGTCATCGCGCTGTCCCAGCTCAGCCGTGCGGTGGAGCAGAGAACGGACAAGCGCCCCATGCTGTCAGACCTCCGTGAGTCCGGGGCGATCGAGCAGGATGCGGACGTATGTATGTTTATCTACAGGGATGACTATTATAATCCGGACACAGAGGATAAGAATATAGCGGAGATCATCATCGCAAAGCAGAGGAACGGCCCCATCGGAACCGTGCGCCTTGCGTGGATGCCGCAGTACACACGCTTTGGGAATGAACTGCGGCAGCAGTAGAGGCACCCTGGGAATGATCTGTGGGAGTGGCAGAGACGTCTATGTAAAGATTTTTCTCAGGCGCATGATGGCGCTGCCTTTGGCGGACTCTTTCCGGGTCGCCTGCTGCTGGCGGATCAGGGAATCCAGCCTGCGGAAGTGTTCTTCCTGCTGGCGTTCCTTTGCCTGAAGGAGAAAATCCATTTCATGTACGACATCAGTAGTCACGGCACTGCTGATGTCTTTTTTTAACACCGTGTTGTTTTCGCTGAGTGCTTCCCTGAAGACGTCCCCCACCAGGGCGCGTAACTGTTCTACATTTTTCAGGGAGATCATGACGTCCCCTGACTCAGAGCGGTCGGACGGGGCGTCCGGCAGAGAGGCGGAAGGAGCTGCTGTGCGGGCAGAGGGCAGAGCTGTCACCTGTGGCTCGGACAAAGCGGGCTCCTGCGCTTTTTCCCTGGCGTCTCCGGATCTGATCTTAAGCCGGGTCTCCCGAAGTTCCGGGATCAGGGGCTTCAATTCTCTCAAAAGCATACCTTCATCTTTTAGTTTCTTGATGCAGCGGAAAAGCCGGATGTCATCATTGGTATAATATCGGTGGCCCATCTCCGTGCGCCCGATCTTCAGGCCGAGCTCTTCTTCCCAGTATCTGAGCACGTGGGATTCTACGTCTACCTGTTTCGCGGCTTCGGAAATCATAAATCTGACCTCGCCCATTAATATTTATACCTCCTTATTCTGATCTGCCGATCTGTAAGCGGGATGCATTGAAGCATTACGGTTGAGCCCTCGGAGAGCTGTCCCCGCTTTACGCACATTATAGCACAGGGGGAAGCGGGGGAAGGAAACAATCGTTCGTGAAGTTACGACAATTTCTTCCCGGCAGATACTGTTTGCACCGTTCTCACGGATGGAAAACGGCAGCGTTATGCCGTCATGCAAGGGGCAGGCCAAACGCAGGTCAGGCGGTGAGGATCTCTGTTATGCGTTTCATATCCATATGTTGCAGGATATGGTCTGCGTCAGGCAGAGGCTCCTCTGGAGAGATATCCGTGCGCACATACAAGGTGTGCAGTCCTGCCTGCTTCGCGCCGGAGATATCGCAGACGCCGTCATTTCCGATCATAATGGCAGTCTCCCGCCGAATCTGATATTCAGAGAGCAGTTTCTCAAAGAAAAGCTGATCCGGTTTCTTGCATCCGTGTTCAGACGAGATGTAAATGCCGTCAAAACAGGAGGAGATACCGAGGGCACGCATTTCATACCGCGTGAAAATCTTCTGGGCGTTGGAAAGCAGATACAGTTTTTTCCCAGCGGCCCTTACGGCGGAAAGCATCTCTGCTGTGCCATCGTAGAGACGGAGGCGCCGGGTGGACAGGACGCGGAAAAACTGACCGGCATGCATGACAAGAGTGTCATCTGGCTCAACGTCCTTCCGGCGGAACAGTTCCCGGAATACGTCTTCAATCCTGATTTCGGGAAATGCTTCATGGCTGTCTCTGCGCAGGCCGCGTCTTCCTTCGCTCATACTGAGGGTGAGACGTTCACAGGCGTTTCTTAACTCCTCAGGCTGCCAGGAAGCTCCGCAGTATGAGTAGAACAGGGCAAGTTTTTCCCAGAGCCCGGGGGCGGATTCATCGGTGCGGATATCCACGAGGGTTCCGTACAGGTCAAAGATACAGGTGTCGTACATTGTCTTCTATCCGTCCTTTCTGCCGGCTGCCGGAGGCTCTGGCATTGCGTACAATCCGGCGCAGTGATTATAATATTATAAACTCCGGCAGGGAAAAGTACAAGATGCTGCCTGCGATCTGAGAGCGTTCCTTGCCTGTGCTCTGAAAGTGTTGCTTGACTCGCACAGTATGGAAAACTTATAATCAGGTGAAAAGAAGAGCGGAAAGGACTCTTAACAAAATATGTGAGAAGACAGGGGAAAATAAAAATGATAGATATAAAAGATAAGGGATACCGTCCCACTTTAGAGGAAATAGGCGAATATATCGCCAATCCTGTTTTTACGCAGTTCTGTTCAGACATGAAAACGCAATATGACTGCGTCGGGAAAACCGAGTACAGTTCCTGCAGCTGGATGCCCGGCTGGAATGTAAAATTTAAAAAAGCGGGGAAAAACCTGTGTACCGTGTATCCTCAGGAGGGCTTCTTTACGATTTTGATCGTGGCCGGGGAGAAAGAGCGGACGGCGGTTGAGGCAGTCCTTCCGTCGTGCGCTCCGGAAGCCCGGGAAGTATATGAGCAGACAGAAGCTGGAAACGGGCAGAAATGGCTGATGTTTGACGTGGAAGATGCGGAGGAAATGTACAGGGATATATTTCGTTTGATCGGGATCCGAAGGAGAGCAAAGTAAAGCGGAATTTAGTTTGAGAGGTTGAGAAGATGAAGAAAATAACGGAAGTAAAAGAGAGGACACCGGAGCTTATCGACAAGCTTCTGAAAGTGTGGGAAGGCTCTGTGAGGGCTACTCACCTGTTTCTGTCAGACAGCGAGATTGACAGCATAAAGGAATACGTGCCGCAGGCGCTGGGCGGGATCGCCCATCTGATCATCGCGGGGGAGTCGGAAAACTGCCCGGCGGCATTTATGGGAATTGAGGACGGCTCGCTGGAAATGCTGTTCATCGCCCCGGAGGAGCGGGGGAAAGGGCTGGGAAAGCGACTGATCCGGTACGGGATCGAGAACTGCGGCGTGGAGCGGCTGGCGGTGAATGAGCAGAATCCCCAGGCAAAGGGATTTTACGAGCATATGGGATTCCGGGTTTATAAGAGAACAGAGCTGGACGAGCAGGGAAATCCGTATCCGCTGTTGTATATGAGGCGGTGAGAAGGACAGGATGAGGACGCCGGTTGAAAACATCACCATGCTGCAGAAACAGATCAATGACCTGCAGCTGGAAAATCAAATATTGAAGGATCTGCTGGAGCGTTCCGGTATCCCTTACAGGCAGGAGACAGCCCGGATCAGAGAGTCGGAGCAGGAGGGGTGATACGATCCGGATCAGGGAGCGCGGATCATCTATCCGAAGCAGACACGGATGAAATGGCGAATCTGTTTTACGCCAGGTTCTGGGGGCGGCAGGACGTCTACGCAAAGAGAAGCGAGAAGAAAAGTACCGGCGAAGCGGGATACTACACGCAGTGCTGGAACTTCTGGCAGGAGATATGTCCGAAAGCGCACGGCAGAAAAATGAACTGTAAGGATTGTCCCCATCAGGCGTATAAGCAGCTAACGAAAGCAGATATCCCCGCCCATCTCCAGAGGAAATCTCATAACGGTTCGGACGTGATCGGAGTGTATCCGTTGCTGAAAAACGGGACATGCCGTTTCCTTGTATTTGATTTTGACAATCACGAAAGCGGCGCGGTTAAGAATGATTTTGCAAATACAGGAGACGCCTGGATCGAAGAGGTAGAAGCGATGCGTACGATCTGCTGCTTAAACGGGATCGGTCCGCTGGTGGAGCGCTCGAGATCCGGCAGAGGGGCGCATATCTGGATCTTCTTTGATAAGCCGGTTTCGGCGGCGCTTGCGAGAAGATTTGGCTTTGCCCTGTTGGATAAAGGGGCGGAGCAGGTGAATCTGAAGTCGTTCCAATATTACGACAGGATGCTGCCCGCGCAGGATACTCTCCCGGAAGGAAACGCTGGCGCTGGTCGCTACCGGAAGCCTGATCGGAGAGGGCTTTGATTTCCCGCGTCTTGATACGCTGATCATGGCAACGCCGGTTTCCTTCCAAAGTGTAGTAGAGCAGTATGCCGGACGCCTGAACCGGGATTATGCCGGTAAAGAACAGGAAGTTCCACAGATTGTCCTGGGTGGAATCTATGTCGTCGCAGGTGATGTCCTCGCGGATCGGCTTTGTGATCGTATGCAGCCTGTGACTACGGCAAATTCCAGTGTGTCGTCTGTCTTAAGTGAGGACTCAAACAGGGAGCAGATCAGAGCCACCATCCTGTCATAGAATCCGCTGAAATATACATTTTCCAGAGGAACATCATACTCGTCGATAAGGATGACTGTCCTGCGGCCGTAGAAGGAGTGCAGGCATTCGGAGAGAAACTTTTTTCAAAATTTTCCACTCCGATCGGAAGCGGTGTCCATTCCATAATAAAACGTCTCCCTTTTTGTCAGTCTTTATAGTAACGTTTTTCGTAGCTTTATCTTACTATGTTTGAAAGAGAGGCGCAAGGTTCATTTCAGGCTGGCTGATATGAGTATTTCACATAGGAAGAAAGATTCGTTTTGAAAATTGGAGATGAAAATACTAAATATTAGTAGTAATTTATAAAATTATTACTTGATTTTAGTAGTATCTGTAATAATCTATAGAAAAGGATGTTATCTGAAAATGAGAACAGGAGATGGAACGATGGAATTTGCTTTGCAGAAAATATTATATGCATCAGAAGTTAAGATGATACGCAAAAAACTGAAAATGAAGCAGAAAGAGCTTGCTGCACTGATGAATGTATCAGTCAAGACAGTGGAACACTGGGAGAGCAGCGGGGGCAGCGTATCAGGCGCAGCGGCGGCGATGCTCTGCATACTGCAAGAACGCCCGTGGCTTCCGGAAGAGCTGGGGATCCCGGAAAGAGAGTTCCCGCTCCGGCTCAGATATATGAATGGAAACAGGCTGTGTACGGTAATAGATGTGAATGATACAGAGCAGCGGGTGAAAATAAAAAATTATGTGACTGACCCGCTGTACCGTGCGTTTGGGAAAAATGAGCATCCCACATACAGTGATTATGAAGCGTTTCTGGAGTCGAGGTGCTTTCCGCGGACAAGAGACAAGATGAAGATCATATTGGAAGAGCTGAATCTTCCATTTTATGATCCGTTTCTGATCATTCAGAAAACGAAAGGCGAGATGGCGGAAGATGATTTCTGGATTGGGATTGAGAGGTGAGGAGCATGATCAGACTTGATGAAAAGGAGCTTAGAACTGCCGCGCACCAGTCGTCAAAAGGAAATCAGCTGAAATGGGGGGCTGGCAGCTGATCACGCTTGAGAGACTGTTTCAGAATCTGTATGAACAAAGTTTGTATATGAGTATTTTCAAGATACAGGGAATAGAAGAGAGAGCCCGTTTTCTGACAGAACAGGTGGAACAGATGACCGGTCTTAACGACTTTGGGGGGTATCTCAGTCGCCTGTTGACGATTGACGCCCTCTTCCTTAATGGAGACAGGCACATGCACAATATTGCTATACTTCATGACGGATCAGGTAAGTATCACTATTGTCCGGTATTTGACAATGGCAGTGCGCTGTTGTCGGATATACAGATGGACTATCCGCTGGGAGAGGATATTATTGACCTTATTCCTCAGGTCAGGGCGAAAACACTGAGCGGCGATTTTGCAGAACAGCTGGAGGCAGTAGAAAATCTCTACGGACAGCCGCTGCAGTTCTCTTATAATATACATGATATTGAAGATTTGCTGGAGAAAGAACCATATTATCCGGAAGAAATCAAAGTACGGGTGCGCGATATCCTGCTGCGGCAGCGGCGTACATATCAGTACCTGTTCCGATGAAAATAATGAACAATGAAAAAGGGATGCCGAACTAATTCAGTACGGCATCCCTTTTTCATTGCAGTCGAGATACCTCGCGAAATTTACAAAGGCTTTTCTGGAACAAACAATCAGCACAACCGGAAAAGGGTATTGCTATCACGCTAACGTTATGGCGTATGCTCTGATGTACGGGGAAAGGAAAAGCCTTAATGAAAAAAACAAATGAAATGAGCAAACTTGCCGGAGTCAGTAAACGGACGTTACAGTACTATGATGACGAGGGGCTGCTCATGACGGAGAGAACGAAAGACAATCACCGCCTGTATGACCGGCAGGCAATGGAGAGGATCTGGGAGATCCTGGTGTATAAGGAGATGGGATTTGAACTTAAGGAAATACGAGAGATATTAGGTGCGTCGAAGTTTGAGAAAAATTACTATTTTAGAAAGCTTATAAGGGAGCTTAGAGAAGAAATAAATGATTTAAGAGGACAGTTACAATTCGTCTCTTTGATTGTGGAACAGGGAATCCCTGAGATGCCGGATGAAAGCTCTGGTATTACATATACGCGGAGGATTGCTGAATTAAGAAAAGAGAGAGGAGTGAAGAAAGCAGAAGAATTAGTTCTGGAATTCCAGGAGGATATATCGAATCTTAAGGAGCAATAATTAGTAATTGTCAGGGCACTGGTATAAACCCGGCGCCTCCATTTGTTAGAAATAGTGTGCAGAAAATGATACAAATTCCAAGAAAAAGATTTGAAAAATATGATATATCATTTAATATGTGTATGGGGAATAAAAAGGAGAGAAAAGGAAAGGACAATATGGATTTAAAGAATGTACAGGGGATGATAAAGAAAACTGCGGACAGTGTGGGAAAAACAGTTGCAGATGCGTCACGGAAATCAAAGGACAATTTGAGCAAAACGGCAGTTTCTATAAAGGAAAAGTCCTCTGAGGCGGTAAGTAAAGTGATGGACGTCAATGGAGACGGGCAGGTTGATATTGAAGATGTGATCATAATGAGTTTGAAGATCCCGGGGATCTGTATCAACCGTGATGAGTTTTTACGCAGTGAGCTGATGAAAGATTTCCCAAAAGAAACCATAGATGATGCTATTGAATATAATCCGGCTCATGCGGGCATCACGACAGAACAGATTGAAAAATATGCGAATGAAGTTATAAAGTTTGAAAGAAACTGTGTGACAGGCATTTCAGCTGCATTATCCGCTCCGGGCGGGTTTGCTATGGCGGCGACAATTCCGGCGGATATCGCGCAATATTACGGATACATGCTCCGCGTTACACAGAAATTGCTTTATCTGTATGGATTCCCACAGATTGACGTTACGGAAAAAGGAAGAAAATTTGATACAGAAACGCTGAATATCTTTACGCTCTGCCTCGGTGTGATGTATGGAGTGGCAGGAGCTAATAACGCGTTGAAGGCGGTAGCAAAAGCGCTTGGCACAGGCGTCCAGAAACAGTTGATGAAAAAAGCGTTGACGAAAGGGACTGTTTATCCGATTGTTAAAAGCGTTGCAAAATGGTTTGGCGTAAAGATGACGAAAGAGGTTTTTACAGGATTTTTCAAGCATGCAATTCCTGTCGTGGGAGGCGTTATAGGAGGCGGACTTACATACATGTCATTTAAACCGTGCTGTGATAAATTGAAACAGTCATTGCAGGATACTGTTTTGAGCAACCCGGATAAGCAGGACTCGGATTCTGTGATTGATGTGACAGAAGAAACCGAAAATTTGAACGAAAGTGAAGAGGGATAAAAAAGATGGAAAAGAAAAAACAAAAGGGATCAAAACTTTTGAAATACTGGCTTTCCAAAACGGCGGTAAAGATTATTCTTGTGATCATAGTGCTGCTGGTGATTGTTCTGGGCGTCGGGAAATACTTTATGACAGAAAGCAAGACCACGAAGATCGGCTTTGAGGATATCGGGGAACTGGCGACACAGTCCGCATACTGTACGGAAGTAAACGTGACAGAGGCTGCAAGAGAGCTGTTTGGTGTGGAAATACCATTTACAGAAAGCAAGTATATCTACAGCTATGATATTATTATCAAGGCTGGATTTAATTTTGAGGAAATCGAGTGGAAATTAAGCGATCACAGGATAGAAGTGAAGATCCCGGAGACAAAAATATTGAGCAGCGAGATCAATCTGGATTCGTTTAAATTGTACCACGAGGATGAGAGCATTTTCAGACAGATCACTATGGATGAGAACAATGAGGCGCTGAAATCCATGCAGGAAAACGCAGAGAAGGACGCAGTGGCGAACGGGCTTCTCGATAACGCCCGCGCAAATGCGGAGACGATCCTTACCGGATTCTTTGCCGGCGCGTATGACATGGATGAATACGAGATCGTATTTACAGATAAATAATAAATGAGTACAGAGGAGTAATGAAGAAAAAATTACTTATCGCTTTAGGGATTATCGTGGCTGTGATCGTGTTGTTCTATTTCGGATTGTTTTTGACAGCCTGATTTACAGATCATTATATACAGAAGTTCAAGGCTTGCCCGCAAGTCCCGGCGAGAGATTTGGGACAGGCTTTGCTGACATAAGAGGCGGATGATCCCGTCTCTTTCTTTATACTTTCTACAAACTTGGCTAATATATCATCTAAAACTTGATATATCACATAAAATAAGCTAATATATTGTCTATGAATAATTTTAATTTTTTATCCAAAACACCAAAAGAGATCGATCAGCTGATCGCTGCCCGCATCCGCAATATCCGCCGGAGAAGAAAGATTTCACAGAAAAGACTGAGCGAGAAGTCGGGAGTAAGCCTGGGGTCTGTGAAGCGGTTTGAGAGCAGCGGTGAGATTTCCCTGATCTCGCTGACTAAGATTGCGATTGCGCTGGATCTTGAAAATGAACTGGAAGGGCTGTTTGAGCATGCCCCGTTCCTTTCGATTGAGGAGATCATAAATGGAGAAGACGAAAAGACTGAAGGTTAAATATCACGGGCGCGACGTCGGGACGATGGCTCTCTGGCAGGGGCGGCTGGCTGCGTTCGAGTACAGCCGGGAATGGCTGGCGGATGGTTTCCCTATCAGTCCGTTTTCACTGCCGCTGGAGCAGAAAGTGTTTATGCCGAAAATAGATCCTTTTGACGGACTGTTCGGCGTATTTGCCGACAGCCTTCCTGACGGATGGGGCAGACTGCTCGTAGACCGCCTGATGCTGAAAAATCATATGGATCCCCGGATCATGGGAAATATGGACCGTCTGGCAATCGTTGGAAATTCAGGTATGGGGGCGCTCTGCTATGAACCGGACCGCCATTTTGAAACGGAAGAGGATGAACTGGATCTGGATGAGATCGCACGACAGTGCAGAGATATTCTGATGACAGATACCGCTGAAAATCTGGATGAGCTGTTCCGGCTGGGCGGCTCTTCCGGCGGGGCAAGACCTAAGATCCTGACGGAGATCGGCGGGGAAGACTGGATCATTAAATTCCCGTCGTCCGCTGACCGTGATGATATAGGAAAGCAGGAGTATGATTACTCAGTCTGTGCGAAAGCATGTGGGATTGAGATGACAGAAACCAGGCTGTTCCCATCGAAAATCTGTCAGGGATATTTTGGGATCAGACGCTTTGATCGGCACAGGGAAAAAGACGGTTCGATAAGAAGAATCCACATGCTTTCTGCCTCAGCCATTCTTGAGACGTCCCACCGTATCCCGAATCTGGATTATGATATCCTGATGAAGCTGACAATGGAACTTTCAAAAGATTTTTCCGAAGTGGAAAAAATATTCAGGCTGATGTGCTTCAATGTATTTGCACATAACCGTGACGACCATTCGAAAAATTTTTCTTATCTTTACAGGGAAGATGAGGACAGATGGATCCTCTCTCCGGCGTATGACCTGACGTACAGTTATTCGATCGGAGGGGAGCACGCCACGACAGTGCATGGAAATGGAAAGGATCCGGGAATGGAGGATATCCTTGCGGCTGCGGAAACGGCGGGAATCGATCAAAAAAAGGCGAAAAATATCGCGGAGCAGGTCAGAGAATGTGTGTACGCGCATCTTAGGCAATATTTGAAGTAATATACGGATTCTGTGCAAAAATGCATAAGCAACTCCCGGATCACACATTGCCCTCCATCTCAGCAGCGGCTTTATTGATGCATGTGATAGCATTCAGGCTTCGCGGATACCCGATGTAGGGCAGGCACTGGGAAACGACCCGGATGAGGAAATCTTTGTCATTGCCGAGGTTCATATTCCCTTTGGAATGGGCGATGAGCTGCGGTTCGCATCCGCCCTGGGCGGCGAGGAAGCAGAAGGTGAGCATCTCCCGCTGCTTTAAGTCAAGTCCGGTGCGCGTGTAGTAATCGCCGAAGCAGTTCGCTGCCAGCCAGCGGTTGATGTGGCCTGATTTCCAGGCCTCCTTCATGTGGCTTCCGAAGATGTCGGCCTGTGCCTGCGCGCCCTTTTCCAGGCGGTCTTCCATCGTAGTCGTGGCCTGGCTTTCCAGCGGAAGACTGACGCCTCGGGAGGTGAGGATGTCATTTACTGCGTCGAGAAAAGGAAGGACGCGCCCGATTCCCAGATAGTCTACTGCCTGGTAGACGATTTCTTTCAGCATTACCGGAGTCAGACCCGTGTCCAGAGCGCGGGGGACTTCCAGGCGGAACGCATCGATTCCCTGGCAGCCGATCAGCGTGGCCGCAACAGCCATGTGGCGGGTGATCCCGTCAAGCTGCTGCCCCTCTTCATTGACAACTTCATCAAAAGCAAAATGTTCAAACCGTTCTGCAAATTCCGGATCTGTAAGTTTATAATTTCCCATTGTAAATCCCTCCTGTGTGCGGGTTTTGAAAACATACAGCAAGTTCAGTCCGCGCTGTTCGTAAAACCGCACTTTCACTGTAATTTAGAATAGGTCTCGTCATCGACCTCTTCCAGCCATTCATTGCCGGTCTCTGTTCCCGGCACTTCGAAAGCGATGTGGGAGAACCAGCTGTCAGCTTTGGCTCCGTGCCAGTGCTTTACTTCCGGCGGGATCACGATGACAGTTCCCGGCTCCAGGCTCACAGGCTCTTTTCCCTCTTCCTGATACCAGCCGCTTCCGGCTGTGCAGATCAGGATCTGTCCGCCGCCGTTTTTGGCATGATGGATGTGCCAGTTGTTGCGGCAGCCCGGCTCGAAAGTGACGTTTGCGAGGAAAATAGGGGTCTCCCCCGGTTTTGTCAGAGGGTTCAGATAAGAATTGCCGGTAAAATACTGTGCGAAATCGGAATTCTCCTGGCCCTGGCCAAATATGTTTGCCTCGTCAAATATTTTTTTGTCCTGGATTTTCATGATAAATGCCTCCTTTACCGATATATTATAGCTCCTGTAGAGAAATACGTCTAATGCTTAAATCAAATTCTGGATCATGCCTGACCTGTATTATTTATAACAGGAGAGAGCCGAAAATACTGCATTCAGACATATAAGGAGAATACATTGATCTGATATCAGGGCGGGGCAAATTTTGAGATTATATATTGACACAGTGTCAGAACAGTGCTACAGTAAGGTTACTGACACTGTGTCAGAGTCAAATGCCACGATGCAGTCATCGGGATATTTGACCCTCGCGGCAGCCTCCGAACGGGCATACAGACATGCCCGTCTGGCTCGCTGCTCCGCGGGAATGTAGGCCCCTGATGTGACAGGCATGAGGCGGCGGACAGAGAGAATATGATTTTGCAGAAGGAGGAGTTTGAGATGCTTGGAAATTTTTCGTATTGTAACCCCACAAAACTTTATTTTGGCGACGAGGCGCTGAAATATCTGAGCGACGAGCTGCCGAAATACGGCGCCAACGTGGTGCTGATCTATGGCGGCGGTTCGATCAAAAAGAACGGGATCTATGACGAGGTGATCGGGATCCTTAAGAATAACGGGAAACATGTGGCGGAGATCTCCGGCGTTATGCCGAACCCTACGGTAGATAAGCTGTATGAGGGGGTGGAGATCGCCCGGAAGCACAATGCAGACATGCTGCTGGCAGTGGGCGGCGGATCGGTGTGCGATTACGCAAAAGCGGTCTCTGTCTCAGTCCACTGCGAGGAAGACCCGTGGGAGAAGTATTATGTGCGCTTTGAAGAGCCCACGTGCGAAACGCTCCCCGTGGGCTGTGTGCTGACTATGGTGGGGACCGGATCAGAGATGAACGCGGGAGCCGTGATCACAAATCCGCATACCCATCAGAAGATCGGGCATGTATTCGCGGATGAGAAGATCATGCCCCGGTTTGCCATCCTGAATCCGAAATATACGCTTACACTGCCGCACTATCAGATGGTATCCGGCATTTACGACATTTTCAACCATATCTGCGAGCAGTATTTCTCCGGAGAGGACGACAATACAAGCGATTATATCAGCGAGGGTCTGATGCGTTCCGTGATCCATTCCAGCCGCATCGCCAACAGGAATCCACAGGATTATGAGGCGAGGAGCAACCTGATGTGGGCTGCCACATGGGCGCTGAATACGCTGGTATCCAGAGGAAAGTCAACGGACTGGATGGTGCACATGCTCGGGCAGTCTGTGGGTGCTTACACAAACGCCGCTCACGGCATGACGCTGGCAGCGGTATCCCTTCCGTATTACCGCCATATCCTTCCTTACGGCGTGCAGAAGTTCAAACGTTTCGCCGTCAATGTATGGAATGTGGACGCTGAGGGCAAGACGGACGAACAGGCAGCGCAGGAGGGACTCTCGGCGATGGAAGGCTGGATGAAGGAGCTGGGTCTTGTGCTGGATATCAGACAGCTGGGCGCGGACGAGGGGATGCTGGAAGGCATTGCGGACGGAACCCGTATTATGTCCGGCGGATATAAGGTGCTGGAACGCAATGAGATCGCTGAGATTTTAAAGGAGAGCCTGAAATGAGCAAAACATTAGTTGCGTATTTTTCCGCCAGCGGAGTGACTGCCCGCGCGGCAAAGGAGATCGCGGACTCTGTGGGCGCGGATCTGTATGAGATCGTGCCCGCGCAGCCGTATACATCAGCGGATCTGGACTGGACGGATAAGAAGAGCCGCAGCACGGCTGAGATGATCGATTCCGGCTGCCGTCCCGAGATCGCGGACTCTGTAAAAAATATGGAACAGTATGATACTGTGCTGGTTGGATTCCCGATCTGGTGGTATATGGAGCCCAGGATCGTGGATACATTTCTGGAAAGCTATGATTTCAATGGAAAGACAATGATTCCATTCGCGACTTCCGGAGGAAGCGGCATCGGAAGAGCTCAGAAGAGCCTGAAGGAGCACTGCCCGGCCGCGGACTGGAAAGAGGGACGACTGGTGAACAGCGGGGCAGCCCTGTGGGCAAAAAAGGCAGTGAACGGCTGAACGCCTGACTGAGAAGGGAAGAGCATTATGCCAAAAGGTTCAGAAGAATTAACAAATGCAAGAAAAGAAGAGATCATCAATGCATGTGCTTCTCTGTATGAGACGTTGAGCTTTAAGGATATCACCATCCGGGATATTGGGGCGGCGACCTCTTTTTCACGGACTTCGGTTTATAATTATTTTCAGACAAAGGAGGAGATCTTCCTGGCTCTGCTCCAGCGGGAGCACGAGCTGTGGATTGCGGATCTGGAAGAACTGGCCCGGCGGAACGCCTCCATGAGCGCGGAGGCGTTTGCCGGAGCTATGGGGCATATCCTGGAAAAACGCCGCTGTATGCTGAAGCTGATGGCTGTGAACATTTATGATATGGAAGGAAACAGCCGCCTGGAAAATCTGGTGGCTTTTAAAAAAGCCTATGGGGCGTCGTTCGACGCGCTGAGCAGATGCCTTGCACACTTCTTCCCGTTCATGGGAGAGGATGAGATCCGGGAATTTCTGTATGTATTTTTCCCGTTTCTGTTCGGGGTACACCCGTATGCTTCGCACACGGAGAAGCAGCTGGAAGCCATGAGACAGGCAGGGGTAGAAATCCGGGAGCGCACGGTATATGAACTGACGGAACGTTTTACGCTCCGCCTGCTGCGGTCCTTTCTGTGATACTGACGGAACGGAGCCGGAAGAACTTCGGGCTTCCATGCGGAGCAGAGTGAGCGGATGAAGGAGATAGGGGTGTACTTTGGGAAATAGATCCGCCGTATTGAATAGCTCTGCGGAAATTATTATTCCGTCAGACATTTTTTATAACCTTTCGGACAGGGCAGATGAACGGCAGGTCCATCAGAAATTTTAAGACTTTCAAAATAATGCATGGCACATGCATAAAAATAATTAATGATACGTGTAATACGTATTGAAATGTGATCAAAAGGAGAAATGTAACAGGCGGAGCCGATATGGTGGAGGCCGTATTCATGGAAGGAGATGCAGCAGGCGGACGTGGACATACTGCGCAGCCTTCTGTCAAAAACATTCTCTGAGACATTCGCCCATATGAATACCCCGGAGAATATGGAGCTTTATCTGAGCCAGGCGTTTGCCAGGAAACGGATACTCAAAGAACTGGAAAATCAGGACTCGGTGTTCTATCTCCTCTATCAGAACGGCAGTCCGGCGGGCTGCCTGAAAGTGAATGAAGCGGCTGCGCAGACTGAAACCGGCGATCCGGTTCTATGAAAGGAAAGGCTTTTACAGGACAGGCTCCCATACATTTACCGTGGGAAATGACGGGCAGACCGATTATATTATGCGGAAAGAACTGTCAGATGCGGGAAGACCCGCGGGCGGGTTTTGACAGGATACAGGAGGCCGGCAGATGAAAGAATGATTGCCTGCACAGCGTTCATAAGAGGAGGATATGAAAGCGGTGAAAGATATAAAAGATATTAAAATGGTTGCTGTCGATGTGGACGGTACGTTTGTGCGCTCGGATTACACATATGACGTTCCGCGGTTTAAGCGGATACTGGAGCGCATGGACCGCGCCGGAGCAGTGCGCCGCATTTAGGGACGGCGGAAACGACATCGAGATGCTCCAGTATTGCGGCTACAGCTATGCGATGGCAAACGCTCCAGAGAATGTAAAAAAAGCGGCAAAATACGTCTGCCCGTCCAATGAGGAAGACGGGGTGCTGGATGTGTTGGAGTGTTTGTCCCATTCAGGCGCAGATTTTTTTATTGATCTTCCTTTCAGCCAAACCGATAATAAAATAAGTCCTAATCTCAATCCTTTGTAACTATACAGTGATTGTAAAGTCAATGTTATTCCGCAATCTTGATCATAAGCTTTGTGACATATTCTTCCGGGCTGGAAATAGCAAATTTATTCAGTTTTATCTCATAAGCATATCTTGTCAGGAGAAAATTGATATTGACAGAAATGAAAAAATGTAATACGTTTGTATTACAAAGGAGATGATTTTATGGCAAAAGAAGCAACGCTTCAAGTCCGTATGGATGCAGATTTAAAAGATAAGGTAGAGACGCTATACAGAGAAATGGGCACCTCTTTTGCAGAAGCAGTTCGAATTTTTGCGAAGCAGAGTATAAAGGAAAATGGTATGCCGTTTGTTATTACAGCTAATCAGAAAAATACTTATGGGCGTTTAGCCAAGTATGCAAATTCGGAATTGGTAGAGAAAGAGGCAGCTGCAATGGAAAGGGCGATGATAAATAAGCATGAAGAAACTAATTGATGCAAATGTGATTTTGCGCTATCTTCTTGGGGATCATCCGGAATATTCGGAGAAAGCCAAAAAAGTTATTGAAGAGGGCGCGTATACTTTGCCGGAAGTAATAGCTGAAGTGGTATATGTGTTAAATGGCGTATACAAAGTTACACGCAGCGAGATAAGGGATACGTTAGTTGATTTTATGGATGAAGTTGATGTAGATAAAGGAGAAATCATTGTCCTGGCACTTACGGTTTATTCTGAAATTTCTTTAGATTTTGTGGATTGTGTTTTGATTGCATATCATCGGATTGATAGAGCAGAAGTAGTAAGTTTTGACAAAAAATTGAATAAGAATCTGATATAGTAAATATCAGACAGGAGAGAAAAAAGCGGCCCTGCTGAATACCGGCTATTGGAAAGCCCGGATTCAGCAGGGCCATTTTCTGCTTTTACTACCCTTATTTTCGGCGATAATCAGGTTATAAAGATACGTCCTCTTATATTGCTCCCTTCACAGTGCAGTTCCCTTTTCCGGAATAAAGTAAGCCTCAACCGGCGCTTTTTCCAAAGCCAGCAGCTTGAGTTTCCGATCTATCCCGCCGGCATATCCGGTCAGGCTTCCATTGGAGCCGACGACGCGGTGGCAGGGGATCAGGATGGAGACCGGGTTGCGCCCTACCGCGCCGCCCGCCGCCTGCGCCGACATGTGTGGTATCCCGCGCCGGCGGGCGATCTTTTTCGCGATTTCGCCGTAGGTCATGGCCGTCCCGTAAGGAATCTGCCGCAGGATGTCCCACACCTCCATCTGGAACGGAGTGCCGGACGGATGGAGCGGCGGCATGAAGTCCGGCTCCTTTCCGGAGAAATAGAGATCCAGCCAGCGCTTTGCATCCTCAAGGACTGGAGTGCTCTTTTCTGTATGTTCTGCGTCCAGGCCGTGTGCATAATACTTCTGATCCTTGAACCACGCTCCGGTGATCCCGGTCCGGTCCGCAGCCAGAAGGATTTTCCCCAACGGGGACTGGTAATAACTGATGTACTGCACAGGTGTGTTCCTCCTTCGATTGTTTTGTCTTTTCATTTCTATATCAGATCACAGTATATTTTATCACCAAAATATAAGAAACAACAGAGATAAATCTTCGTATACAGAGGCAAGCCATATTTCCTATTACTGTCCAGAGGTTCACAGTAACCATTTTACCATAACAAAAAAGCATACCATGAAATAAAAACAAGGTATTTGCTATTCTATCAGATCAGGGATACACTGGACTCAGAAAGAGGATAAGGAGGTGGTCAGGTGAACGGACTGACAGAAGAAGAGCTTCTGCTCCGCAATTTAAAGGACGCCGGATGCAGCGAGGAGGAGATCTGGAAGTATCTCAGCCTGGGGGCAGAGGGCAGGGAAAAGGAGCAGCTCCGCTTTCTTTCTGCACACAGGGCGAAACTTTTGGATCAGGTCCATGCCAGTCAGGAGATGCTGGACTGCCTTGATTATCTGATCTACACAATGAAGAAGAAAAATGATCATGGAGGGATTTACAATGAACACAAATTTTGATTTCTACAATCCGACACACATTCTGTTTGGCTCAGGGAAACTGGACGAACTGGGAAACCAGCCCATGCCGGGGAAAAAGGCGCTGCTCCTGATTTCAGCGGGAAAATCCGCGAAAGTCTCCGGAGCGCTTGAGAGAACTCAGGCACAGCTTGAAAAGGCAGGCGTGGAATATGCAGTGTGCGCGAAGATCCACGAAAACCCCACAAGGGAGATTGTAATGGAAGCAGCTGCGTTTGCAAAGGAAAACGGCTGCGACTTTATCGTGGCGTTAGGCGGCGGGGCTGTTCTCGATTCGTCTGTGGCTGTGGCGGCGATGGCGACCAACCCGGGAGACCTCTGGGACTATGTAAACGGCGGTACAGGCAAGGGACAGCCGCTGGTAAATAAGCCGCTTCCACAGGTGACGGTCACCCTGACAGCGGGGACTGGATCTGAGATCAACAACTGGGGCGTGATCAGCAGGAATGACACCCACGAGAAGATCGGATTCGGCGGCGCGCCGGAGCTGGTGCCGGTACTGGCAGTGGTCGATCCGGAGCTGATGAAGACTGTGCCGTCCAAATATACGGCGTACCAGGGATTTGACGCGCTGTTCCACAACACAGAGGTCATGATGTCAAACGGCGTGAATATTTTGAGCGAGACGCTGGCGCTCTCTGCGATCGAAAATATCGCGAAGTACCTGCTCCGAGCGGCGGCCGATGGGAATGACATCGAGGCGAGAGAGCGCGTGGCATACGGGAGCACCATTGCCGGGATCACCATGCAGCTGACGTCCACTACGGCGCAGCATTCCATGGAGCATGCCATGAGCGCATATCATCCGGAGCTTCCGCATGGAGCCGGCCTGATCATGATCTCCGTGGAGTTTGCCCGTTACTTCATCGAGCGCCACGCGTGTGACGGGCAGTTCATCAAGATGGCAAAAGCAATGGGAATGTCGGAAGCTGACAAAGCGGAAGACTTCCTGACCGCGCTTATACAGCTCCAGAAAGACTGCGGTGTAGCGGATCTGAAGATGAGCGATTATGGATTTACGAAAGACGAGTGCATGACGCTGGCAGTCAATGCCCGCGAGACTATGGGCGGGCTCTTCCTTGCGAACCCGTGTGAAATGTCAGACGAAGCGTGCGCGGGCATCTTCGAAAAAGCATACAGGTAACTTCCCGGACTGCGGAGCCGGACAGGGAGGGAAAGGCGGGCGGCTGGTAATTAAACCATCCGCCCGCCTTTCCAGAGATAATATCCGATAAACGCCGCGGCAGTCACCACCCAGGTCATGGAGATCTGAAGATGATGGCATGGATCTTGGGAGAAATCGTCATCCTGTCTGCGAACCAGATGATCCTTAAGACACATACTCCCGGCAGGATCGGGAAAAAGATCAGGAGAAGCCACGTTGACATACATAATATATGAGCAGTTATGCATTGATGAAAAGAGCGAGATGGCTTATAATTGTAAATGAGATAAAAAATGGAAATACTTGGGAAAACATTTGTTTCCTGTTGGTCTATGGGCGTAAAATGAGGTTTATCCGGATCTTTTTTATCCAGATTTCCGGACGAATAGTTATGAAATAGGCAAGATAGTATCGGCCGGCAAAATCGAGAATAAAGTTTCATTAGGTGATTGCGAAATTGGTGAAGCTCGTTCGAAATCTTGAACCAAACAAGGAAGAATTCTTGCAGGGCATGAATTCTGAAATTAAAAATGAATAACCGGATATTTTAGGTGTGCGTCAATAAGCTATTGGCTTTATGAAAGTGGTAAGTCCTATGCTATGAGTGGCTTTCAGCTTCGAATGTATTCATGATGTTTGACTTTATCAGCCAGAACAACAGTGATGAGCTGTGTGATACCGGCAAGAATCAGATCAGCATGCAGTGTCCTCTCATTTTGTGTCTGTCATCCTGCGAGACGGAGATGATCTTTGATGTGGTTGATATCTCTTTCGATAACAGTTCTTATTTTAGAGGTGCTACCCCATTCTTTGGTTCCGCGGATTGTTCCGGGATAAGCACGCAGATCCTTTTCCGGACAGATATAAATCATACGATCGCATCTGGAAGTGGGAGTTTCGCAACAGCATTGTTTATGAGATTTTTTTGGTGGATGGATCGTAAGCCCATATCATTTTGGGACAGACAAACTTGAACATGGTAATACCGCTTCTTAGTTTAGAAGTGCATTCGTACTTCATTGAGAGTGAAGGATCATGAGGACAACAAGGGATACCGTTTTCGTTAATGGTATAATCCTGATTTTCAGGATCTGATCTTGCATTTAGTGGAATATATGCTTTCTGAAAATGCTTGTCCTTACCAAAAGTATCTCCGATAAGAAGGCTCTGATAGAGCTGTACGGTATCGAAAGCGGCGTCTCCGAGGAAGGGTTTGAGCTTGATTAGTGGATGTTTTGAAATGAAGTCTTTGAGTGCCGGAATCAAAAGTTTTGAATTAGGAACACACTTATCTTCATCAGGGGAGCTGGATTTCTTTTCGACAACAATACCAGAATGGGACGTTATAATGTCTTTGTTATAAAAAGAAATATGGCGGATGATCAAAGCATACAGGAAAGCTGTTTATATGGTATCATAGATATCAGAATAACTCTTTTCTTAGATGGTGGATTATAGTTTTTGAGCAACTTTATTATACCATATCAGGTAAGGAGTTCTTTGCTAAAAAACAAAGAATGCCGTATTTATACGGCTTGTGGCGTTTCGCAAACGCCTAAAAAATTTCATAACAGAGAGGAGGAATTATTTTGAGTGATGACAGCCACATTTGGAGTGAGATCTATGCCCTCGACTCAAAAATAAAAGAATGCAATGAGGCTAAAACAGGTATTCAATATATTAAGAACAACTGTAGTTCAAAAAAAGATTCATGGCGTACAAGTTTTGATAAACTTGCTGCTGGCAGCGATTTGTACGAGGTCAAAAGTACAGATCTATTTGAAGGGAATATGGCCAATGAACTGGGGGGCAAAGTCACAGAAGCAATCATTCAGGTTAACGGTGGAATCGCGCAGTCCGAAGCGCTGGAGAGCGCTCTGGACTCCCAGATCAAAAAATTAAACCAGACAATTGAACGATTATATTCAGAAAGGGCGAGTCTGGTTCGCCAACTGGATTAGGAGGAACATATGGCTAAAGTAGGATTAAAGGAAATAGAGTACGTGCAATTGAAAAATTCGGTGCGCGAAATACATTCGTTAAGTCTCAAGGAGATGGCAGATGCCTTCAATACTATTGCGGAACTGGATTCCAGGGGAGGAGGATTTTATACAAAAGAGCTCACTCCCAAAATCAGAGCTGTGGTAGAGGAACTAAAGAGCATGGAAGGGCTTATGGAGACGGCCTTTTCCAACCATGAAGAAATAATTGACAGCTTTTGTATTGCTATTGATAACTATGATGTATGCAGTTAGGAGTGGATGTGATCAGTATGGGAGATATGGAACTAGATTATGAGAAGATAGAAAGTGTAATATCGGATCTGACGAATAAACTGGAAAATGATAAGGAGGAAATCAGCTCGGCATACAGCAGGTTGGAGGCCGTTTTTGAACAGTCGTCCGGCGAAGAGGCAGAGGCCTTAAGAGGCCTGCAAAAGGCAGAGCGCAGGCTTATGACAGAAGTGCAGGAGACGTTGAAAAAGCTGGGGGAAAGTATAGAATATGCCGCAGGCCAGTTTAGAGGGCTGGATGCCTCGACCGCCAAATTAATGGGAGGAGAAAAGCGTGGACCGGATATTTGAACAAAATCATATTGAGACAATGTGCTCAGAGATCAAACAAATTTTAGAAGAGTCAAAAGAATATATGGAAGATATTCTGGCTATAGCAGATAGTGCGGAAGAGGCGATGAATTCGGTGCCGGAAGAGGCAAAAGATTACAGTGTGTTAAAGGCAGTAGAACAACTCAGAACCTGCATTAATAATGTAGATCTTGACTCGGTTATTTGTGTTTTAGATAGTTGCCGAAATAATGTAAACGACAACATTCTGGACGCTGATCGAAGATATGCGCAGGAAACAGATTCGCTGAGAGAAAGTGTGGAACAGATCAGCGAGGCGGTGAGTAATATCAGACAATTTTTAGTCGATATGCCTCTCAATATGGACTGCGAAACGTTTCTTGCTGTCCTCGAAGTTGCCAGAAAAAAGTCCAGAGATATTTTAGGCGATATGGACAGGACGCTTAATCATCTGTTGATGAACGTAAAAGGGGAGGAGACGAAAAGTGTCTGGTTTTCCAAAGATCCGGTCAATCTGAGTACGGGAAACTTTATTTACAGCCATACTGACATAACCATTCCTGGGAGAACACCTATGATTTTCCGGCGTTTTTATAATTCAGTAAATAACAGAAGCGGGGTATTGGGATGCGACTGGAATCACAATTATGATATATGGCTGGACACAGAGCGAAAAGAAAAAATACTGCATTTGGAAGATGGGAGAGAGGAGCGTTTTTACTTATTATCCAACGGGCATTATGCCACGCTCTTTCATGATTGCGGAAGGTTTTTTCAGAAAGAGCAGGAATATTTTTATGTGACGAGAGAACAGAAAACATATGCTTTCAATACAGATGGACAGTGTATCAGGGTAGAAGAACCATGTGGAGACAATCTGCGGTTTCTTTATCGGAAGACAGCCGGTGGAAAGAAGCGGCTTTTCCGCGTGGAAAAAGACACAGGAGAATTTTTCCAGTTTGTATACGATAACGCAGGATATTTAAAATTGCTTGTGGACCATACGGGGCGGACAGTTGAATTCCTGGTAACAGAAAGTCGGCTTGTGTCAGTGAGCGCTTTGCAGGGCGGATCGTATACTTACAGATATTCTTGCGAGGGAAAGCTGACGGGAATCATCAATCCCGAAGGCGTTGAAACCATCGAGAATGTTTATGATGAGAAAATGAGGACAGTCGGACAGAGATTTCCAGACGGAAGCGAGATGAAGTATGATTACAATGATAAAACAGGTGAGGTTTTTCTGACAGAGAGGAATGGCAGCAGGATCATCTATGTACACGATAACCAATACAGGGACATCAGGCATGTTTACCGCGATGGTGAGGAGACATTCGAATACAACAAATACAATCAAAGAACACAGTTTGTAGATAAATTAGGAAACAGAACGATCTATGGCTACGATGATAGAGGAAACCGGACTGTGATTATCAATCCGCGGGGAGATGAAATGAAACTCCAGTACGGAGAATATAACCGCTTGGAAAAGGTAGAGGTAAACGGAGTAAAAAAAGTAGTCAATCGATATGACGGAGAAGGAAACCTGGTAGCTTCAGAAGATGGGGAGGGAAATGTATTTTCCTTCTTCTATGAGAGAAAAGGAATCGTGAGCCGTGTTCTCCAGCCAGATGGCGGGGAAGTTATATTTAAAAGAGATGAGAGAGGGAATATTACCAACCTCTATGCGCCGGATGGCGCGGAATATCGCTTTGTCTATGATGATTTGAATCAAATCTCGGAGACAGTAGACGGCAACGGAAATCTTACCAAATATGAGTATGACAAAAGAGGAAATATCCATAAGGTTATCAACGCAAATGGAGACAGCCGGATCTATTTTTACAATAAGAACAATAAAGTGACCAAGATTATTGATTTTGACGGAAATTCGATTTGTAGGAAATACAATAGTCTGAACCTTCCGGAACAGGTGACAGATAAAGCGGGCAGAACGACCAGATTAACCTATGACGCCATGTGGAATCTGGCAAGGGTGACACAGCCTGACGGTGCTTCTACAACGTTTCTTTATAACGAAGATAACAATCTGACACGAATACGCAATGCAAATGGGGATCTTGTACGCTATACATATGATGCTTTGGGAAGAAGAATAAGTCAGACGGACGAAATGGGGAATGTCTCAAGATTTTACTATGATGCAGTTGGGAATCTGATCAAAGCTGAAAGCCCGGAAGGAGAATGTACCGCTTACGAGTATGATGCTGAGGGGCGCATCACAAACGTACAGGATGCCTTGGGAAATAAAGTATATCTCAAATACGACAGAAATGGCAAATTGATTATGGAAACAAATCCCCTTGGGGAGCGCCGGGAGTATACCTATGACTGTATGGGACGGCTGAGCACGATCAGAAATGAGGTGGGCGAGATAACATCATACCATTATGATAAATGCGGTCGTCTCGTCTGTATCCGATATCCGGAAGGCCTTTGTTCGGAGTACACTTATGACAAAAATGGAAATGTGAAATCTTTTACCAATCCAAAAGGTTATACTGTCAGGTATTTCTATGACTCCCTCGACCGCCTTATAAAAGTGGAAGGAGAGCAAGGTGAATATAAGTTGTACGGCTACGATTGTCTGGGCAATATTATATGGATGGAAGATGGAAGGGGAGCAAGGACTAATTATGAGTATTCCATCACCGGCAAACTTACAAGAGTTATTGACCCTCTCGGAAATGAGACGATCTATGAATATGACGTGAGAGATCGACTGCTCAGCATCAGCCAGTACGGGACTGAGAAAATGAAGGAACTGCAGGAAGCGCAGAAAATCAATGAAAAGAATTGCCATAGGACATATTACGAGCACGATCTGATGGGAAATCTGACAAAGATTACGGACAGTCTTGGAAATTGTGAAAGGTTTGAATATGACAAAGCAGGGAGGCTGACCGCAAAAATAGATCAGGAGGGATATTTGACACAATACAGATACACACCCTCTGGTATGATTAATCAAATTCAATATGCAGACGGACGGGAGGTTAAGCTGAGCTATAATCCGATCCGCCAGTTAATTCAGATGGAAGACTGGTTGGGAATCACAAGATTTGAAAATGACGCTATGGGCCATATAACCCAGATCAGATATCCAGATGGAAAATCTGTCTCATATACGTATGGTCCGCGAGGTGAACGCACAGGCATAAAATATCCTGACGGAGAGGAGGTAGAGTATACTTACAGTGAATCCCGCAGGCTGAAAAGTCTTGCTTACAGAGGACTGAAGATTTCATATGGGTATGATGAGGCGGGATTTTTGTCTGAAAAACAGTTTTCAAATGGGATGAAATCAAGATACTCCTACGACGACAGGGGACAACTTACCTGTCTGGCACATAGCAATGAAAAAGGAATCCTGGAAGAATATCATTTTACATATGATGCATATGGAGAGCGTAGAAAGATCGTCAGAAATTGTGCCGAAAGAGAGTGGGAAAGAGGTACATATGAGTATGGATATGATCTGCTGGGAAGGCTTACAGATGTGCTGAAAGACGGTGTGAAAGAAAGGATCTTCCAATATGACGCTTTCGGGAACCGGACAAGTATGCTGGAAGGACAAAAAGAAACAATTTATACATATGATATCATGAATCGACTGATTTCGGAAAAAAGCGCAGGCACAGAAAAGAATTACATATATGATAAGAGGGGAAATCTGTGCAGGATTACAGAGAATGAAAAATTGTTGAGTCGATTCCTATACGGGGCGGCCAACCAACTGGAAGAGAGTGTAAGTGACAGCGGAGAGGGCCTGAAGTATGTGTATAATGGCGCAGGCCAGCGTGTCAGCGAAGAGTTTTACAGAGGCCCAAACGGCGGCATAAATTGTACCAAAAAGATAGATTATTATCTTGATATGACAAGGCAATATCACAATGTTCTACAGAAAAGGGAAGATGAGAAAAAGCAGACGTTTTTCTGGGATGATGGTATCGTTGCCATGGCGGAAGACGGGAGGGAAAATTTCTTCTATTATTTTAAGGATGAACATGGAAGTCCGGTCCACCTGATGGATATGAAGGGAAAAGTGATCCAGAGCTATTCTTATGATGAGTTTGGGAGAAACAGAAATCCGAAGAATGAAAGTCCCATTCAGCCGTTCGGTTTTATTTGCTATGAGTTCAGCAGTATATCGGATGCATATTTTGCACATGTCAGAGAATACCAGCCGGGCACAGGCCGGTTTGCGGCGATGGATATATTACCGGGAGTAAAACACATCCCTGTAACAATGAATGCCTACGTTTACTGTCACAATAATCCCATACGTCTGGCGGACCGGAATGGGATGTGGCCTTCTCTGGATGATATAAGAGATACTCTGTCAGACTGGGGAGACGCCGCAGGAGATATTTTGGATGATTGGGGAGACGCTGTCCATGATTTTATGGAAGATCCCCATAAAGTTATTTCTCAGACAATAGATAATGTATCCGAAGCGGTATCAGGAGGCGTGAAGTGGGTGGGCTCAGCGATTACACAGTTTGGACAAGAAAACGGATTGATCATGGAGATAATAAAAAGGAGCCTTGAAGTGCCGATTGAGTGGGGGTTACATTCACCACTGATGATACCGGTAACGATAGCCACTCAGCAGGGGTGGATAGACGATATTTTGGCGGATGCCGACTTTCACCGCGACAGGGCGGGGATTTTCCACACATCACCGGACTGCTGGCAACAGTATTTGGGGTATTGTGATCTGTATGACTGGGCATTTGACGTGGGGACAGATATGGATAGTAATAAATATCCGGTAGTCATGGAAAATGGAGAGAGCTATTGTATCTGGATGTGGAAAGGGGATTACTTAAATCTGGGCGCAGGGGCTGAGACAGGGATTTATAAAGGCGGAGAGCCATTTTGGACTGTCTCGGCAGAAGACGCCCTGCCAATGACCCTGGCTTTGTACGACAAAGAGGGGAATGTGCTCATGTGTTATAACCCGTCGGATCCCCAATGGTGGATAACAGGTTTTGAACCGATGGTACAAAAGGCAAAGGCGGATGAATTGGTAGTTATCGGAAGTATTGATTTTTCTACAAATCCAGAGTTGTGGGAGGCATATAAGAAAAAGTATGGGAGTGATGTAAGTAAGCTTTGCTTTGATGAAGAAAATAAAATTTTGTATTACAAATATTAATTTGGGGGATAAAATAGAAATGCTTTTTAAAAGAATACCTGTAATTATTGTATGTATGGCAGTTTCCATAAGTTCAGGCGGCTGCATGAGCCGGGGGGAGCGGTTGGCGTATGCCTGGAAGTCAGATCAGGAGCAATCAGATGAAATTATGGAAAATATAGTGAAAGCTCTGGAGGACAAAGACAGCTCAGCACTGTTGAGACAGTTTTCAAAAAGGACGCAGAAAGAGCAGGAAGATTTAGAGCAACAAATAG
Source organism: uncultured Mediterraneibacter sp. (assembly GCA_944376695.1). GTDB lineage: Bacteria > Bacillota > Clostridia > Lachnospirales > Lachnospiraceae > Mediterraneibacter. The sequence goes on from CALWDM010000002.1 coordinate 73,240, forward strand.
AAGAATTGATGGAGTACTATCAGGGGAAAAGAAAAGAGTTTAAAGGGCTTGCAGCCACTAATGAGCATAATAACAAAGGGAAGGTAATTGAAAAAAGTTTTTTGGGAAATTACAAGTTGATGACTGACCAGAAGACATATCGCGTGTGTTATAAATTTCAGTTGGCTGATGAAAACAAAGAGAATGTGGGTTTGACTGTATTGGAATTTGTGACAGAAGAAACGTATCAGAAAGAGGTTGAAGCGCAGGGATATTACTCATGGAAATTTCAAGGAGAACTGGAAGGAGTATATCTGACAGATTGAAGATGTATCTAAAATATGTTTGATCGATTTATCTTTTATTGGAATAGAGATGTAGAACAGGAGGCGTATGTGATAAGCGTATGAAAAAAATAATTGTACTAAGTATTATCTTGCTGTGCGCATTTGTTATGGGCGGCTGCATGAGCCGGGGGGAGCGGTTGGCGTATGCCTGGAAGTCAGATCAGGAGCAATCAGATGAAATTATGGAAAATATAGTGAGAGCCCTGGAGGAGAAGGACAGCGCTGCACTGCTAAAGCAGTTTTCAAAAAGGACGCAGAAAGAGGAGAAAGATTTAGAAAAGCAAATCGAAGGACTGATGGAGTACTATCAGGGGGAAAGAAAAGAATTTAAAGGAGATGCAGCTACAAGTGAACATAATAACAGAGGAGAATTAATTGAAAAAAGTTTCTGGGGTAATTATACGCTGATTACTGATAAAATGACGTATTATGTGAGTTATAAATTTCAGTTGGCTGATGAAAACAAAGATGAAGTGGGGATGAGTGCATTGGAATTTGTGACAGAAGAAACGTATCAGAAAGAGGTTGAAGCGCAGGGATATTATCCTTGGAGATTCCAGGAAGAAGGAGACGGGGCGTATTGGACAGAGTAAAGGATATCAGAACTTATCCCAAAAGAATTATGAGAGAAAAAGTTAACGATATTTTTATAATTAGGAAACATCTGTCTGGAAACGATCCTGTACTTCTTTTAAAAACAGGTCCGCGGCAGGGGAAAATATCTGGTATTTTTTCCAGATCAGGTTCAGACCGGATTCCAGCCGCGGATAAAGAGGACGGAAGCACAGGTCACTGTCCGCAGAGGTGTCCGCGAGGTTGTCAAGACTCAGTGCGTATCCCACGCCCGCTTTTACCATGACTGCCGCATTGTATACGAGATTAAAGGTGGTGACGATATCCAGTTTGTCAAAATCGTCTCCGAACCAGTCGGCAAATTTATTTCCTGACAGATGAGCCGAGATCGCCTGGCGGGAACAGATCAGGGGAAGTTCCATAAGGTCATTTTTTTCAATCTGTTTTTTTGATGAGAGAGGACTGTCTTTGCGCATGATCACTCCCCAGATGTCTCTGCCAGGGAGATTGATATAGTTATACTTGGAGATATCTGCCGGCTGGATGAGGATGCCGAAGTCCAAAAGCCCTTTGTCGAGACGTTCGGTCACCTCTTCTTCATTCCCGCTGTACAGATGGCAGTGCACGCCGGGACAGGAGAGGCGCAGATCCCGGATGATCTCTGCGATGTCGCGGATCGCCCGTGTCTCACCGCCGCCGATGTAGATATCTCCGCTTATCGTGCCCTCCATAGAAGAAAACTCAGATTTTGTTTTGTCCACCATGGAAATGATCTCCTCCGCGCGTTTCCGCAGCAGCATGCCTTCAGACGTCAGAGTGACGCGGTGGCTTTTCCGTATCAGAAGCTGCAGGCCTAACTCTTCTTCCAGGTCTTTGATCTGCCGGGAGAGGGTCGGCTGGGTAAGGTGGAGAAAATTCGCTGCCGCCGTGATATTACCCTCACGCGCGACGGCGAGAAAATAGCGAAGTACTCTTAGTTCCATATGATTCAGTCCTCCTTGTACGGGGAAGCGCCGGATGTCCGGCGTACGGGCGCAAGAGGAGCTCCCGTACCGGCTTCCCAGAGTTCATGTTAGGCCATGGCTGCTGGAAAGTCAAGCTTACGATTTGCAAAAAAGGCATATCAGAGGATAAAAACAAGGTGTTGGATGTTTCCCGCGCATGGGTTACGATCCAGACAGAATGCATAGGCGGAAACCGCAGTATGCGGGCCTGTCGGCGCTGTAAAGGAGCAGGCGGCAGGGATTTACGCGCAGCATAAAAAAGCACTGCCCATAAGGGCCAGTGCTTTTTGCCTGTGATCACTTTGCGATTGTATATTATTACTCTGCTGAGATAGCGCCTGTCGGACAGGCAGCTTCACATGCTCCACAATCCACGCATGCTTCAGCATCAATTTCGTATTTGCCATCGCCTTCAGAGATAGCGCCTACCGGGCATTCGCCTTCGCATGAACCACAGCTTACACATTCATCACTGATTACGTGTGCCATAGTATGTATCCTCCTTCTTTGGTTTTCAGAAAAGGAACCTCCTTTTCCGATATCTTTATTCTAATACAGGAAAAGAGAATATACAAGAGTCTGGAATGTTCTAAATTAAATACTTAAACGGCCTGATGGAGAACTGCGCTGACGCAGTCTGCCGGCGGCTGTTACTGTCTGCATCTGATTGCCGCCTGCGTGCGGACAGAAACGGACGTCTTCAAATTTTAGGAAAAATTCACATTTTTTTCTGCTATATTGGTGTAAGATAAAAAAATAACGTGAAAGACTTACGAAGAGGAACTTAAAAGGGTGTTTTGTGGTATGGAGGGAAAAATGAAGAAAAGACTGATCGCTGCCATGTCTCTGGCAGTGTGCGCGGCAGTGGGAGTGTGCGCATGCAGCGGGGAGGACGCGGACAATGTATTTACAGGAGAGAAGACGCAGGCGCCTGAGTGGCAGCCAAAGCTGAATATGATAACTCCTGCGGTATACGGAACGGTAGATGATCTCGAGCTGGAGCCGGGGACCTACATTTCGGTCATCGGGAAGATGGAGAATTCTTCCTACTGGAAACAGGTACAGGAGGGGGTACGGCAGGCGGCGGATGATATAAATGAGAAGCTTGGGTATACGGGAGAAGATAAGGTAAAGGTGCTTTTTAATGCCCCGGCGGACAGTGAGGACATCGATGAGCAGGTCAACATCCTTGACGAGGAGATGTCAAGGTATCCTGATGTGATCGCTATCGCCAGCATCGATGAAGACTCGTCCGCTGTCCAGTTCGACCTTGCCATTGGGAACGGGATCCCGGTCGTGGCGTTTGATTCGCGGAACAGTTATCAGGGGATCCAGTGCACATGTATGACCGATAATGCGCAGGCTGCCGCTGAAGGGGCGGAAAAGCTCTGCAGGGCGATCGGGGACAGCGGAGAGGTGGCGCTGATCGTGCAGGATTCTGTATCCGGCAATGCCAGGGAGCGGGCGGAAGCCTTCCGGCAGGAGATAGCAGAAGGACATCCGGGCGTATCTGTTGCGGAGACCATTTATATGGACCAGCTTGACGGGATGAAGCGCCAGGCAGCGGCGGAAGAGCTGGGGGTGACGGCTGAGGAACTGGCCGCATGGACAGAGGCAGCGTCCGGGCTGGGAGATGGGACGGACAGCGATGCAGAAGGCGGGACGATCTCGGAAGAAGCGAAGACAAAACTGGAAGACATTGATTCCATCGCCGGGGGGATGAGCGGCGAGGAGGCGGCAGCCTGGTATCTTTCAAAGCACCCGGAGCTGAAAGGCTGTTTCGGGACAAATGCGGATGCGGTCAATCTGGGGCTGGAGACCCTTAGAGTAATGGAGAAGTCGGAAGAAATCGCTCTGGTAGGCTTTGACGCCGGAAAGGAACAGATCGAGGCGCTCCAGGCCGGTGAGATCGACGGACTGATTGTCCAGAATCCGTTCGGCATGGGATACGCCACGGTAGTCGCTGCGGCGCGGACGATCCTGGAGATCGGAAATGAGGCGGTGGTCGATTCTGGTTATACATGGGTGGATCAGGAAAATATAGAAGACGGACCCGTGCAGATGATGGTGTACGAGTAGAAATTCAGGCGTGTCCGGCTGAGAAGATCTCTGTATCTGAAAAGGTACAGGGATCTTTTTGTTTTGAAAGGACAAATTGAATAAATGGATATAATTAGAAAAAACAGATCAAATATACAAATAATTAGATAATATGCTTGACAAAAATATAATTTATGATATTATTTAATTACATTAATAAATAAAGTTAAAAAGAAAGGAGGCGAAAACATGAATAAATATATTCAGATATATCTCGGCGGCGCAGAAGGGCGGGGGATCACGCCTCAGGACATACAGAGAAAAACAGAAAGATGTATGAATAAAATTGATGGGATCATTGCAGGGTGGAGCAGGGAGACGGAGATTTATACATGGCTGCGGGAATATACGAAAGCCAGAAATAAAAAACTGTATCTGTGGTTCCCTGTTTTGGCCGAATTTGACGGCATAAAGGACTTTGTCCAAATAAGGGATATCGAAAATAGAAAATTTGAAGGAACAGCATTTGACGGGGATGAAAGATTTTCTTTTTACTGTCCTTCGGATGAGACTACTTTTGAAAATATCAAAGAGATATATGCAGCATATTTTAAGCAAATCGGCTTTGACGGAATTTTTCTGGACCGCATCAGGTTTCCTTCTTTTGTATCCGGCAGAGATGCGCTGTTTACATGCTGCTGTGACAAATGTCTGGAGAAATACAGAAGAAAAGGTTTTACTCCGGATAGAATCAAAAGCATCAAATATACGATGGGACGGGATCAATCGGAAAATCTCTTATTCAGCATAAAGAAATACGATAAGGGGAAATATGAATTTGAAAATCCTGAAATAGAAGAATATCTGAAAATAAGGATGGGACTGATAACGGAGATCGTAAAAAAAGTTACAGCTTATTTCAGATCCCAGGGGCTGGAAATCGGCCTGGATCTGTTTGCGCCTTTTTTGGCGCCGTTCGTAGGGCAGGATTATGAAGAACTCTCAGGATATGCTGATTTTATCAAACCTATGCTATACCGCTACACTTACACTCCGGCAGGAATGGACTATGAACTTGAAAAAATGGCAGAGAGCTGTACTTCAAAAGAAAATCGGGCGAAATGCCTGAATAAATATAAAAAAGTAATTGGCTGTTACAGAAACAGCAAAACAGGTTTTATGCGAAAAGAACTTGCTGCGGCAAAAGAAATGTCGGTTTGTAAAATTATGGCAGGGATGGAGGTGCATACAGTGGATTCTATGCCGGAAATAAAACCGATTCAGATAAAAGAGGGAAAGGACGCGGCAGAAGCAGAAGGGATCGAAGGGATCATTGCCTGTTGGAATATTTTAAATGCGCCAGAAAAAAATATTCTGACATTTTGTGAAGAGGAGTAATGTCATGAAGCATCGGTTAGAATTCAAAAATATATCGAAAAATTTTTCCGGGGTTCCGGCGCTGAGCAATATTAGCTTCTCGGTGGAAGGCGGAGAAGTTTTGGCGCTGGTAGGTGAAAATGGCGCGGGGAAATCGACATTGCTGAAAATCCTGAACGGCGACTATCAGCCGTCCTCCGGGAGTTATCTGCTGGATGGAAAGGAGGAGCATTTTTCGACCCCGCTTGAAGCGATCAATGCGGGAATAGGCCTTATTTATCAGGAAAGACAGATGTTTGACGAACTGAGTGTTGCAGAAAATATATTTGTGGGGAGACTTCCCCGGAGGCATGGCATTATAGATTTTGCGGAATTAGAGAATATGGCCGGAAAATTAATAGAAGAATTTGCACTGCCTGTATCCCCGTCGGAAAAAGTCAAAAACCTGTCAGTCGCTATGCAGCAGATGGTAGAGATCATGAAAGTATATTCCAGAAATCCAAAAGTGATCGCATTTGACGAGCCTACCGCATGTCTGTCAGATAAAGAAGCAGAAGTACTTTTCAGACTGATCGGCAAATTACGGACGCAGGGGCTGGTAGTCATATATGTGTCCCACAGAATGAAGTATTCAGGGTATCAGACAAAATCGTCGTTTTAAAAGACGGAAAATTTGTGGACTGCCATAATGCGCGGGAAACAGATGAAGTGAGACTGGTAAATCAAATGGTAGGCAGGGAAGTCAACAGTATGTTCGGGCAGAGCGAAAGAAAAAGAGCGGGGACGCGGACAGTACTTTCGGTGGAGAACCTGAACAGCAAGAATTTCCGCAACATCAGTTTTGAAATAAAAGAAGGTGAAATACTGGGCTTTTTCGGTTTGGTGGGCGCTGGAAGAACGGAGGTGATGAGAGCGATCTTTGGGGCGGACCCAATAGAGTCAGGCAGTATAAAATGGTATGGGAAAACGCAGAAGATCGAATCTACGGAAGCAGCGATACGATTAGGGATCGCATACTGTTCGGAAGACAGAAAAAACCAGGGGATCATTCCGCTAAGCTCCGTAAAAGATAATATGAGCCTGGTGATTTTGAAAAAACTGTGCCGGAAGGGATTTGTACAAAAGAAAAAAGAAGAGGAATTTGCTGAAAGCAACATAGACAAATTCAATATAAAAACAAGCTCTGTTCAAAAAAAGATATATCAGCTCAGCGGCGGAAATCAGCAAAAAGTACTGTTGGCAAGGTGGATGGCGATGGAGCCGAAAGTATTAATACTGGATGAGCCCACAAAAGGCATTGACGTAGGCGCCAAGATCGAGATTTACAGGATGATATTTGACATTGCAAATCAGGGAGTGGCGGTTATCGTTGTCTCTTCCGAGCTGCCGGAGGTAATTGGGCTCAGCGACCGTGTGATCGTTATGAGAAATCAGCAGATCGCCGGTGAAATCAGCCATGAGGAGGCAAATGAAGAAGTGATCTTGAGGCATGCAATGTTGGAGAAGGCAGGTGAATAAGGTGAAAGGGAATATAAAAAACAAGGTTTTATCGTCAAGTATGCTGGGACTTATTATTGTTATTATTTTGATGGGCATTGTTTTTACTGTATTGAACCCCGGATATATAAGTATGAAAAACCTGATCAATATTTTGACCGCAGCTTCCGGAGGAAAATCTGATCCGCGTGGACTATGGTTCCGGAAGCACAGACGAAGGTTATAACGCAACAGCTTCCACAATCACTGCACATCCGGAAATTGAGAAATGGATCGTACTTGCGGCGAATGACGAGGGAGCTCAGGGAGCCACACGCGCTTTGGAACAGGCTGGGCTTGACAAAGAGGCAGTCGTGGTAGGACTGGGCGGATATCTTGCAAAAGATGAGTTCAGAAAAGATGATTCCTGCTTTAAAGCATCGGCATATATACAGGCTTCTATAGTGGGTCAGGAATCAGTAAAAGCGCTGTATGAGAATATTGTGAATGACGTGCCTATTTTTGAGGAGTATAAGGAAGACAAAGATTTTGGCGTATATCCGTTTAGCGCGGTGATGGTCACAGAAGAGAATTTTGAAGAGATTATGGGCGACGATGCAAAATAAATCTGTCTGCCCGGTGATATTTCTGGTATATTATTTTCAGGCAGGTCTGCAGGGAAAATAATATGCAAAGGGGGATATGCTGTGAAAATTTATAATCCAACTGATATAGGAGACAGAAATAAACTTTCTATTTTGCGTCTGATAAAAAATTATGATGGGATTTCCAGACAGGAGATTTCCAGAAGACTGCATTTAAGCGCTCCGGCTGTAAGCAATAACGTGGCGGCTTTGATCGAAAACGGGATCGTGTATGAAAATGGATGCGACGATACCAGCCTGGGAAGAAAGCCAAAACAGCTTAGCTATAAAGGGGATCTGTATTATGTCATTTCTGTAGAACTGATGCCAAAGAGAGTCCGCGCGGGTATGGCGGATCTGTACGGGGATATCAAATTCTGGGAGGAAAGGGAGATTTCCGTAGAGGACGGAGTAGAGGAAGTCCTGTCCCAGCTGGATACGGTGATAGACAACCTTATGGCAAAGAGAGAAAGAAATATAGAAATAATTGCTATCGCGGTGGGAGCGCCGGCGCTGACAGGTCAAAATGATTTAAACGATCTGCTTTCTACATATCTGCCTGACTGGAAAGATGTAAATTTGAAAGAGCATATTTCCCGGAAATATAAGACAGCGGCAATTATTGTAAACGATGTAGAACTGGCTCTGATCGGCGAAAGAGAAAAGGGCATCGGTAAAAAGCAGGCCAATATTATCTATATAAAATATGGCGAGGGGTTTGCCGCGCGTGCGATTGTCGACGGATATTTATTAAAAGGAAATAATATGGCGGCCGGAGAACTGGGATATTATGCAGAGTCTTTGGAACAGCTCTCAGAAGGGTTCCTATGTCCGGGAAGGCTGGAGCAGGAAATATGCAACGATGTCTTTTCAAGGTATGGGGAGAAGGGAAATCCCTCCGGATTCCTGTCCTGTGTGAGATGCGGAGACAAAGAAGCGAAAGAAGCTGTAAAAAAAATCGTACGGAAAATTGCTGTTGTCATTGCAAATTCAGTTTTAATGCTGAATTCTGAGATGGTCATACTGGGCGGAGTATCAGAAATTTTTACGGAAGAAAATCTGGCGGAAATAAAAGAAATACTGGAAAAGATATGTCCGTTTGTACCGGAGATCGTTACTTCAAAATTAGGGAGGGACGCATCGATCATCGGCGGCGTTAAAATGGCTCTGGACTATGCGGAGGAGCAGATCGTTGAGCTGTGGAAATCATAAAGACGGGGGAGAGCTGTGTGGAACAATTATTAAAAGAGCAGATCGCGCATTATTACGAAAAGCATATCACGGAAGATATTATGCCATTCTGGGACGAACGGTGTATAGACAAAAGCTGCGGAGGATATCTTACCTGTTTTGACAGAAGGGGAAATCTGACAGACGATAAAAAATATGTCTGGTTCCAGGGGCGGCAGTTATATATCTATGCTCTTTTGTATAACCGGATCATGAAAAAACCCCAGTGGCTTGAAAACGCAAAACACGGCTTTGAATTTCTTAAAAAATACGGGTACGCAGGAAATGGCAGATGGAACTATATTTTGGACCGGAAGGGAAATGTCCTGGAGGGAACGATTTCTGTTTTCTCGGACTTCCATGTGCTTCAGGGCATTGCAGAATACCTGAAGACAGAGGAGACACATACCCCTGAGGAGCTGGAATTACTAGAAATATGTTATGATGCGATGGAGCAGAACATGTTTGACCCGGATTTTAAAGAAATTTATGAAAATACGTGGAGTCCGGTTTTTATATGGCACGATATGTATCTTACCTGTCTTTCCACAGTAGAAACCTGTACAGAAGTGCTTGGCCTGAAGAGAACAGAGCGGCTGCTCCGGGAGTGTGTGGATAAAATCGAAAACTGGTTTGCGCGTGACAGCCATAAAGTGATATTTGAAGCCGTGACAAGAAAAAATGAAATATGTCTGGAGACAGGAAAGGGAAGGTTTGTAAATCCCGGGCACATGCATGAATCGGCGTGGCTCTGCATGGAAGCGGGAAGGCTCCTGCAGGATGGCGCTGTTTCCGAACGTGGAGTAGAGCTGGCTAAATGGTCGAACCGTGTTGGAAGAGATAAAAAATATGGCGGGATCATATCGTATACGGATGCGCTTGGGAGAACGCCGGAGCCGATCGACTGGTTTAAGGAAACGGACTCGCTGTGGAATGAGAAGGTCTGGTGGCCTAATGCAGAAGCGCTTGCGGCTTATGCGCTCGCCTATCGGTATTCAAAAGATGAATACTTCCTGGAAGAATTTCTGGAACAGCATAAATATTGCAAGGAGCGGTTTTATGACAAAAAGTATAAAGAGTGGTTTGAACGTCTGGAATACAACGGCGTGATTAAAAACAGTGACAAAGGGACTCCCTGGAAATGCGCATTTCATCTTGTACGTGCACTGGTGCTTGTAAGAGATTCATTTACAGAACTGGAGGAGGAATCGTGTATTTTTTAGGTATTGACGGAGGAGGAACAAAAACGGATTTCCTCGTACTGGAGGAAACTGGGAAAACGGTGCGGAAGAAACGGATCGGGACGATTTCGTATAAGCATATAGGGTTGGATAAAGTAGTTCAGCTTTTGAGAGAAAACGTGAAAGAGCTTTTGGACGGGACAGAGGACAATGCTTATATTTGTCTTGCCTTTCCGAATTGGGGCGAATCCGTGGAAAATGATAAGGTGTTTTACAACCGTTTAAATGAGATCAGCTCCTGTCCTGTTAAAGTAGTAAACGACAGTACGGCGGGCTGGGCGGGATCGTTAGGGCTTCAGCCGGGAATCAATCTGGTGGCAGGGACGGGCTCTATCGCGTATGGAAGAAATCAGAAGGGAGAAGAAGCGAGAGCCGGCGGATGGTGCGAACAGTTTTCGGATGAAGGCTCCTGTTATTGGCTGGGGATGAAGGCTCTCGAACTTTTTTCAAAAGAAAGCGATGGAAGAGCCGCTCAGGGAAAGCTTTTGGAAATATTCCGCGGATATTTTAAGCTGAAGGAAGACTTTGGCATTATTGACATATTTGAAAGCCAGTATAAAAACGACCGGACTAAAATCGCAGGCCTTCAGGAGCAGCTGTATAAAGCGGCCATAAATGGAGATAAGGAGGCTGTAAATCTGTATGCATGCGCGGCAAAAGAATTAGCCGGGATCATTAAGGCTGTCTATCAGAAGCTGGGGTTTCAGGAGGAAATATCTGTTTCTTATTCAGGCGGATTATTTTATGCGGAAGAACTGATCCTGACTCCGCTGCAGGAAAATTTAACGGAATCAGGGATCCATTTATGCACGCCTAAATATTCCCCGGTACAGGGGGCGGCTCTTTTAGCGGCATGGGAATACAAAAAAGAACCAGAGTTTATAAATCGGATATTAGACGGGATCGAAGGATAAGACAGATCGTTTTATTCATAAAAACGGAGCGGCTGCTTTGGAAGAAAATCTTCCTGTTTTGCAGCCGCTCCATTTGTTATCCCGCGCGGCTCAGGGAGAAGATAAATTCTGTGCCTACGCCCTCCGTACTGATCACATTGATATTTTCATTATGCGCCTGGATGACCTCTTTTACGATGGAGAGGCCGAGCCCGGTGCCTTTTTTGTCCTTTCCGCGGGAAAGGTCGGATTTGTAAAAACGCTCCCAGATCTTGTTCAGTTCTTTTCTGGGGATCCCGATCCCGTGGTCCTTCACGGAAATAAAGGCTTTTTCATTTTTCAAGGTCACTTCCACGGTGACGGAAGAATCATTTTCACTGAACTTGATCGCATTGTCGATCAGATTGTAGAGTACCTGCTGGATCTTCTGTCTGTCTGCGTACACGCGGACAATGCCCGGCATGAGCAGAAGTTCGATGGAAATGTGCTTCGGAGTGCAGACTGCCTCAAACGATGCCGCGGTCTTTTTAATGACCTCCTGGATGTCAAACTCTGCTTTGGAGAGAAGGAGCTCCTTTGTGTCGAATTCATTCAGCGTCAGCAGGTCTCTTGTCAGGTCTGTGAGGCGTTCTGTCTCAAAAAGGATGATATTCAGATATTTCCCATACATTTCCGGGGGGATCGTGCCGTCTGCCATTGCCTCTGCATACCCTTTGATCGAGGTGAGCGGGGAGCGGAAGTCGTGGGATACATTTGCCACGATTTTTTTCTGGTAGTCATCCATATCTTTGAGCTGCGCAGCCATATAATTCAGGGAGGCGGATAAGTATCCCACCTCGTCGTGCGCGGTGACGGGGATCTCGTAGTCAAGATTGCCGCGGGCATACTGCTGGGCTGCTTCTGATATTTTCTTTACAGGACGGTACACGATGAAGTGGACGCCGAGAAGAAAGATAAATGACAGCAGATAGATGACCGCAAGGCTGATATATACGGGGAACATTACTGCCCCGCATCGCAGCTCGATATTCTCTGCCGGACTGTGGATCAGCAGGTAGCCTTTTGTAAAAAAGCCTTCCGTGACAGGAGCCATTACCGTGATAACATCCTCATCGAAGTATCCGTGGTAAGTGCCGGAGATGTACTGGTTTCCGCCAGACTCAGCGGGATCGAAATCCTCGATCGCTTCAGGGGCGGAAGTGTTTTCAATATTTGACGAGGTGATCATTGTGCCCGTGCTGTCCACAAACCACAGGGATGCGTCCAGGTACAGGCGCATGGCCGCCAGCTGTGCCTGGACCGCATCGATCGACGAGCCGCCGGCGGCGGAAGAATCGGAAAAATAAGAGGGAAGATAATCGCTTGCGATCAGCGTGGCTTCCCGGTACAGTGTCTGGGAAGTGTCCTCCATAAGCCGGTCCTCCACCAGCTGCGTTGTGAGCGTGGCAGTCGTGAACAGGCACAGAAAGCCGAATATGATATACAGCGCGATAAATTTCAGGTGAAGCATACTCTTCATGACAATTTCTCCGTAAGTTACCTGGTCTCAAATTTGTATCCGATGCCCCAGACAGTACTGATGCTCCACTGGGGGTGATCTTTGATCTTTTCGCGGAGACGCTTGATATGGACGTCCACGGTCCTCGTGTCGCCGATATACTCGTATCCCCAGATGCGGTCCAGGAGCTGCTCTCTTGTAAACACCTGGTTCGGGGAGGCGGCGAGACAGTAGAGGAGCTCCAGCTCTTTCGGCGGCATTTCGATATGCTGTCCGTCACAGGTGACAGAATAGTTGGTAAGATTTATAGTGATACCCTCGTATTCTACGCATTTTGCTTTCTCCTCATTTGCTGATTCAGTTCTCGCGGGCTGGTACCGCCTCAGCACAGCGCGTACGCGGGCAACCATTTCTTTCGAGTCAAAAGGCTTCATAATATAATCGTCCGCGCCGAGCTCCAGCCCAAGTACCTTGTCGAATACCTCCCCTTTTGCGGAGAGCATAATAACAGGGGTAGAGGAACGGGCCCGGATCTCCCGGCACACCTGGTAGCCGTCGATGCCGGGCAGCATCAGGTCCAGCAGGACCAGATTGGGCTGGTAGCTGTCAAATGCGGTGAGGGCATCCTCGCCATTATATACAATTTTTGTGTCAAAACATTCTTTTGTGAGATAGAGCGAGATAAGCTCCGCGATATTTTCATCGTCGTCTACAATAAGGATCTTCTGTTTTCCGATCATGCTGGTACCTCCTAAAAGGGGTCAGACCCCTTGCACAAATTATATTTCCAAATTAATTTATCCAAGTTCTACGATTGTAACTCCGGCGTCGCCTTCCCCGAATTCGGCGAGGTGATAGGATTTTACGTGCTTCTGCCGTCTCAGGTATTCGTGGATCCCTTTGCGAAGGGCGCCGGTGCCTTTTCCGTGGACTACCCGCACGGTGTTCAGGTGGGAGAGAAGGGCGTCGTCCAGATATTTGTCCAGTTCCGCGACTGCCTCGTCCACGGTTTTCCCGAGCAGATTGATCTCCGGGCTGACGGACAGGGATTTGCCCATGGCGATCTTTCCTTTTGATGTGCGGCTGAATTTCTTCTGTGTGTACGGCGACGGCTCTTCGATGATCTCCAGGTCGGAAATGTTGACCTGGGACCGGAGGATGCCCATCTGCACGGTGACATTGCCGCGGGAATCCGGGAGAGAGCTGACTGTACCGGTGAGGTTCATGCTCAGCACTTTAACGGACTCGCCCAGTTTAAAATCAGACGGCTTATGTTTTTTCTTCGGTTTCTGGGAGCCAAGAGAAGAGGCGGCGGATGTATCCTTGATCTTCTTCCTGAGCCGCTCCCGTTCTTTTTCCATTTCAGCCGCCGGGATATTTTCTTTCCCGAATTTATGGAAATTGCGGATCGTCTCATCCGCCACTTCTTTTGCCTCTCTGAGGATGGCGTTCGCCTTCTCGTTCGCCTCTCGGATAATGCGATCTCTCTGCTCGTCCAGCTTTGCCTGCCTCTGGGCTGCCTGTTGCTTCAGACTTTCAGCCTCCCGGCGGTACGCCGCGATCTCTTCCCGCTCTTTTTCGATCGTGCGCCGGCTTGCCTCGAGATCGCTCAGCAAATCCTCAAAGGAAACGTCCTGCTCGCTCAGCCGCTTCTTCGCGTCCTCGATGATATAGTCCGGCAGACCAAGCTTGCCGGAGATGGCAAATGCATTGCTCTTCCCGGGGATCCCGATGAGCAGCCGGTAGGTAGGACGCAGGCTTTCGACGTCGAATTCACAGCACGCATTTTCCACGCCGGGCGTGGAGAGCGCGTATACTTTCAGTTCGCTGTAATGCGTGGTTGCCATAGTGCGGATATTGCGGCTGTGCAGGTGGGACAGGATGGCAATGGCAAGCGCCGCCCCCTCGGTAGGGTCTGTCCCGGCCCCCAGCTCGTCGAAGAGGACGAGGGAGCGCTCATCTACCTTTTTTAAGAAAGAAACAATATTGGTCATATGAGAGGAAAATGTACTCAGGCTCTGCTCAATGCTCTGCTCATCCCCGATATCCGCATAGACCTGATGGAACACTGCCAGCTCAGAGCGGTCGCCTGCCGGGATGTGGAGCCCTGCCTGCCCCATCAGGGTGAAGAGCCCGACGGTCTTAAGCGACACGGTCTTTCCTCCGGTATTCGGGCCGGTGATGATCAGGAGAGTAAAATCTTCTCCCAGGGAGACTGTGACCGGGACAACGGTCTTCTGATCCAGCAGCGGATGCCTTCCCTCGCGGATTCGGATGCGTCCTTCTTCGTTAAAGACCGGACGGCTTCCCCGCATGGAGAGGGCCAGAGCGCCCCTTGCAAAAATAAAATCCAGATCCGTAAGCGCCCGGTAGTCCGCGCGGATCTCTTCGATATACTGCGCTGCCTCTTCGCTGAGCCTGGCAAGGATCGTCTGGATCTCTTCCTGCTCTCTGGCGTAGAGCTCTTTTAAGTCATTATTCAGCCTGACCACTGCCATCGGCTCGATGAAAAGAGTAGAGCCGGTAGAGGACTGGTCATGGATGAGTCCCTGCACCTGTCCTCTGTATTCCGCTTTTACGGGAATGCAGTAGCGGTCGCCGCGCATGGTTATGATCGGGTCCTGCAGATACGTCCTGAGCGATCCATTTACCAGGGAAGACAGGGTAGAGTGTACTTTGTCATTGATGCTCCCGATGCTGCGGCGGATATGTTTTAATGTACTGCTGGCATCATCGCTGATCTCATCCTCTGAGATGATGCACCTCTCAATCTCTGCGGAAAGGGGAGTGAGGGGTTCCAGCTGGTCAAAATAAGCGTCCAGGCAGTCCTCAGAGTCTTCCTGGGTGTCATGCCGCCCGTACGATTTCGCCCGCGCCGCATTTGCGAGCAGGCGGCAGATACGCAGAAGTTCAGAGATGGTCAGGGCGCCGCCGACTTCCAGACGTTTCATGGATTCCTCTACGGGCATGGCGTCCCCAAAGGAAATCCGCCCTTTCCGCACGATGCGGGTAAAAGCGGCTGCCGTCTGCTCCTGAAATGTATCGATCTTCCCCAGGTCAGTCATGGGCTTTAACCGGCGGCAGAGCTGCCTGCCGCGGAAAGAACCGGCCTCTTCCTCGAGAAGGGTTATGATCTTGTCAAATTCAAGCTTTGTCAGTGTTTTCTGATTCATGAAGTCACCTTGTATTTCTGTTCATTATATTATAGTATCCGTAAGCATTGTACCCCATTCCGGGAATTATGAAAAGGCTTTTCCAAAATGAATTGAACAATCCAGGCGAATCAGTTATACTAGAATTCGGAGGAGAATGATGTCCATGCCGAACGATAAAGACCGGGATCTGAGTCCGGAAGATGACTCAGAGGAAAAGAAATATTCTTTTTTGCAGGAGACGATTAAGCCAAAGCCGATCAGCAGGGAACAGTTCGCAAAACAGATCGCCAGACTGGCAGTGTATGGAGTGGTGCTGGGAGTGTTTGCCTGTCTTGGTTTTTTTGCGCTTAAACCATGGGTGGATGACCAGTTCGGGGAAGATCCGAAAACAGTGACGATCCCGGAAGATGAAGAGACACAGGACGGGGCGGACGCATCACAGGAGGTGAATGTACCCGCGGCAAACGCAGACAGTTACGAGGACATGATGAAGAGCATGAATGAGAGAGCTGCGGAAGCGAGAAAGGGGATTGCTGCGATAGAACCTGTGCAGGATGACGAGGACTGGGAAAAAGAAATGACCGGCATCAGCACCGGCGCGGCCGGAGTGATTACGGCGGATAACGGACAGGAGCTTTTGATCCTGTCAGATGATTCTGTCTGCGAGGAGGCTTCGGAATGGATTGTTACATTCCAGGACGGAAAGGAATACAGGGCTTCTCTGAAAAAAAGGGATAAGAACAGCGGTCTGGCCATGTTCAGCGTGTCCCGTGGAGATATAAAAGATTCCACATGGTCTGAGATCAGGGTATCTGAACTTGGGAATTCGAATCTGGTGAAACAGGGCGATACGGTAATGGCCCTGGGCAACCTGTTCGGCTATGCCGATGGGATGGGTTATGGGACAGTCAATTCAACAGAATACAAAACCACATTTTTCGATGGTGAATGCGATATCATTGCTACCAATATTCCGGCGCAAGCGCAGGGTACAGGCGTTTTATTTAATATGGAGGGCCAGGTCGTGGGACTCATTCCGGAATCTGTCTGGGACGGGAGTGAAAGCTCTATGGTAAATGCCTGTGCGATCTCAGATCTGAAAGCAATCGCAGAGTTTCTGGCAAACGGGGAGAGTGTCCCATATATCGGGGTGTATGGGACTACAGTGACAGCCGAGCTCAGGGAGGAGCAGGGGATGCCGGGAGGCGTTTATGTCGTAGACGTGGATCCGGATTCTCCGGCAATGGAGGCAGGAATCCAGAGCGGAGATATTATTTACAGAATAGGAAATAAAAGTGTAGTGAGTATCGGTTCGTATCAGAGCGCTGTGCTTAAAACGAAGACAGGGCAGCAAGTCGTGTTTGAAGGAAGAAGGATCGGCGCGGAAGGGTATGTGGATGTTGACTTTACTGTGACTGTGGGGAGTAAAGAGTGACAGGACCGCACAGAATCTGAAAACAGAAAGAGGAATAAAATGAGATATATCAACGGGCTCCATGAAGGAGAGACGATCAGGAACGTTTACCTGTGTAAGGGAAAACGCTCCGCTGAGACAAGAAACGGAAAACCATATGACAACCTGCTCCTGCAGGATAAGACAGGCATCCTTGACGGAAAGGTATGGGATCCTAATTCCCAGGGGATCGCGGAATACGACGAAAAAGATTTTATAGAAGTATACGGGGATGTGATCAGCTATAACGGCAATCTTCAGATCAATATCAGACAGATCCGGCGCGCCCGGGAGGGGGAGTATGATCCGGCGGACTATATGCCCACTACAGAGAAAAGTGTAGAAGGAATGTATGAGGAACTGACCGCATATATTCGTCAGATGGGGAATCCGCATCTGAAAAAGCTCCTGGAGTATTTCTTTGTAAATGACAGCGCGTTTATCAAAATATTTAAGGGACATTCCGCCGCAAAGACCGTGCACCACGGCTTTTCGGGCGGCCTTCTGGAGCACACGCTGAGCGTACTCCATCTGTGCGAATATTTTGTGGGCGCGTATCCCATTCTGAACAGAGATCTTCTTTTTACTGCGGCAATGTGCCATGATATCGGCAAGACAAGAGAACTGTCCGCGTTCCCGGACAATGATTATACGGACGAGGGGCAGCTCATCGGGCATATCGTGATCGGAGTGGAGATGATCGGAGAGGCAGTGCGCTCGATCCCGGATTTTCCGGTGCAGCTCGCGAATGAACTGAAGCACTGCGTGATTGCGCATCACGGAGAACTGGAATACGGCTCGCCGAAAAAACCTGCGCTCGCGGAAGCGCTGGCGCTGAACCTGGCAGATAACGCGGACGCGAAAATGCAGACGCTGACAGAGATATTCAAGGGAAAGACCGGTCATGAGTGGCTGGGATATAATAAATTATTTGAATCGAATTTACGCAGGACGTCAGGAGTGTAATACACTCCTGATTTCCCTGTAAGGAGAAAAATATGAAAAAGAATGATACAGCAGCCGTAAAGATCACGGACATCGGCGTGAACGGCGAAGGCATCGGGAAAGTGGACGGATATCCCCTGTTTATCAAGGACGCAGTGATTGGGGATACCGTGGAAGCGAAAGTCATGAAAGCAAAGAAAAACTACGGATATGCCAGGCTGATGAAGGTTCTTTCGCCCTCGCCTGACCGGGTCACGCCGAGATGCGCCATCGCCAGGAAGTGCGGCGGCTGTCAGATACAGGAGATGTCCTACGGGCGGCAGCTCGCGTTTAAGGAACAAAAAGTGCGCGGAAATCTGGAACGCATCGGCGATTTCCCAAAGGAGCTTTTGGACCGGGTGACGGAACCTGTGCTCGGCATGGAAGAGCCGTTCGGCTACCGCAATAAAGCCCAGTTCCCCTTTGGGACAGACAAAGAGGGAAACCCGGTGACCGGATTTTATGCCGGGCGCACTCACGTTATCATCCCGAATACAGACTGTGCTCTGGGCGTGTCTGTGAACCGGGAGATCCTGGAGATTATCCTGGAATTTATGAAAAAATACCAGATCTCTTCCTATGATGAAACAACCGGGAAGGGATTGATTCGTCATGCACTGATACGCTATGGTTTTACCACCGGCGAGATCATGGTCTGCCTTGTGGTGAACGGAGAAGAAATTCCGAATGTGGATGCGCTGATCGACAGGTTGGCAGAGAAGCCGGGCATGACAAGCATCACCCTGAGCCCGAATACACGCCGGACAAATGTGATCATGGGCGACAGCTTCAAAGTGCTCTGGGGACAGGGATACATCACGGATCAGATCGGCGGTATCAAGTACCAGATCTCGCCGCTGTCATTCTATCAGGTCAATCCGGTCCAGACGGAGAAGCTGTACTCCCTTGCCCTGGAGTATACGGATCTGAAGGGCGGGGAGACTGTGTGGGATCTGTACTGCGGCATTGGGACGATATCCCTGTTCCTCGCGCAGAAAGCGGGAAAGGTGTACGGAGTAGAGATCATTCCCCAGGCAATCGCTGACGCCAGGAAAAATGCAGAGATCAACGGGATTGAAAATGCGGAGTTCTTTGTGGGAAAGGCAGAGGAAGTGCTGCCCCGGTGGTATCAGGAGAATGAGGGCGCGGAAGCCGGTCTCCGGGGAGAAGGGAGGCAGACCCGGGCGCGCGCGGATGTGATCGTGGTCGATCCGCCCCGCAAGGGCTGCGATGAAGCGCTGCTGGATACGATCGTGAAGATGCAGCCGGAGAAGGTCGTGTATGTAAGCTGCGACCCCGCGACGCTGGCGCGGGATCTAAAGGTGCTGTGCGGGAAGGGGTATGAGCTGGAGAGGGTGAGGGCGGTGGATATGTTTCCGATGACGGTGCATGTGGAAACGGTTGTCTTACTTTCCAAGGGAGAAGTCGACTCCAAGAAGGTTCGTGTGGAGTTCTCTCTGGAGGACATGGATATGTCCGGTTTCCAGAACGATGCCACCTATAGTCAGATCAAAGAACGTGTTTTACAGCAGACTGGCTTGAAGGTTTCCTCTCTCTACATCGCTCAGATCAAACAAAAGCATGGCATTATTGAACGGGAGAACTACAACAAGCCAAAGTCTGAAAATACCAGACAGCCGAAATGCCCGCCGGAAAAGGAAGCGGCAATTACGGAAGCATTGAAGTATTTTGGGATGATTTGAGAATTGCCAATATTGGGGAAATTGATCGTAAAACAGTACATGCGACTGTCTTGATAGATAAAACAAACTATTCTTTATAGTCACAAAAAACACAACACCGTTCACTGGTCATTATGACCGGTGAACGGTGTTTATTTATAGCACTTCATCTGTTATGGTAGCGCTAAAAGCTTCTCGTACAAACTTTTTAATTTGGCGAGCATTTGAAAGACAGTAACTATTTGTTTTGAGTAATGACACAATTTTTCTTGAATCAATAATGGCTCGTTCTTCTTCATCTAGCTTGCTATACTGTCTGTCAATCTCACGATCCAAAAGTTTTTGTACCGCTTCAGGTTGTAAATCTGTAAAATGAATAACCGCATCAAATCTAGAGTAGATTGGGTCTCCAAGCCGTTCACGAATTTGCTCTTCAGACAAAAAGTTTGATGTGCAAATAATAATTGCATTTTTCATTGTTACAGTGTAATTTTTGTCTGCAAAAACACCTTCGTCAAATAGCTGATAGAAAGCACTGTAGAAAACCGGGTTTGGCTTATCAAACTCATCCAACAAAATGACATTTGATTCACGCTCAAGAAGTTCCTTAGCAAAGCTATTTTGATTGTGTTTTCCACCAAATAGGTACGAGGTAAATTCCTCACTATGCAACATAGAAAACTGCTTGCGGAACAACCTCTCATTGAGCTTTTCAGCAATATATTTGGCAGTTTCCGTTTTTCCTATGCCTGTATTTCCGTAGAAAAGCATAACGCATGGTTTATTAAAACGTCCCTTTGCAACATCATACAGCGTTCCAATAATTTGCCTTTGAGCAACGGGTTGTCCTATAATTGCATCTGGGAACTCTTGTTTGATTTCTCTGAGCATATCCATATTCAAAACTTTGTAGTCTTGTCGCTCTATGGAATGTTCCGCAGATGAAAGTTCATTAATATGTTTTGCAATGCTGTCTGGAGGATTTTGCAAATACAAATTGTCGATGTCAAAGCGGAAAATAAAACTAACAAAGCTTTCAATAAGACTTTCTGTTAATGCGGGATAATCGTCTGAAAAAGCAACGACATTTTCGTAATAAGGCAGCTCCTCATCAGCATCGTCACGTCCATCATCAAGTTTTAGTTTCCGGTGTTTCTCGTCATCACGAATTGCCAAATCAACTATTGAGTCATAGTTATTAGGAAGTTTCTCGGTAAAGACTGTAAGGCTACCGTAGTAAATATGGATGTTCATACGCAAACTCCTGCTAGAATGACATCATATACTTTAAGGGATGTTGTTGCACTTACTGTGGCATCAGATTTGACAATATCATATCCACTAATTTCTTTTTTCTTTTCACTAAACTCAGATTGCATTTCCAGACTATCTTCAAATATTGTTCCAACATATATTGCATGGTAATCTAATTCCATCTTAACAATATCAGAAATGGAATAATTATTCCTAAATGCGTTGATATTGAAGCGAAGAACCACTTTTTCTGAAGGCTGTTGAACAATAAGCTCGTAATAGCCACGGCTAGAACTTAGCGCCTGATCCATAAGAGCAAGATTAAAATTTAAGCCTTTTGCTACTTCTACTTTACCGTCTGTCATTGTTAAAAACGGAGTAAGCATTTTGAAGTAGGTAAATGATCCAGGAAAAGCGTAAGGCTTGCATTTTGTAAAAACAGTTATATGAGATTTAGCTTCATTCTCTGTACATCTAATATAATCTGTTAAAACAGTGCTTTCTATTGCCTTGGAGAGAATAGATCGACCTTCTCTTGAGGCATCAGCACTCCCATCAATGCCCATACCAGCGGTTATTTTGGTCAAGAGATTGATTTTAGCTCCAGCCTGTGCCTCTGCGCCAGCTGCTAATTGCGTAGTTTTTGTCACTATTTTTTCTTCCTTATCGGTGCTCTTTCCGCCACCAAGGATATAAAGCAAGTCGGTTGCTGATCCTTCATCAAAATAGATAATTTTAATGAAGGTCTTTGACTTTTTAGTTTTGGACATTATCGAACCTCCACCTTTAGGTATAATTTATGAAAGTTAACGTTCATGTGTTTGATTCGTTGAATCTTCTTCACAATGTAAACCTCGTAGATATTCTCTTAATTTTATTGTCTCATCGAGAGCACCCACAATATTTTCGATGTGAGTAAAGGAATCAATCGTAAGTGCTTCACCCTTATGTTCCTTGAACCACTTGTCCAACACTTGATGCCCACCAATTTGATATTTCCATACTTCTTGAGAAATGCCGGTGATACGTTTATTGGCATTTAACTGGAGCGCTCCATTTTTATATTTGATGGCTCCGACTTCCATATCATCGGGGGTATTGGGTTCAAGAGCGAGTTCTGCTGGGGCTTTAATTTGCATTAGATGCAGCTTTCTCAATCGCTCACCCGCAGAAACATACTCTCGATATAGTTCTTCGCTAACATAAAATTCCCCTTCGTCTCGTTTTTTCTCCGGTTTGTTGATGATTGGGACACGAGGAAAATCCCTGCAAAGATACTGTTCGTATTTCTCACAATATACAGGGTCATGTAAGATACCATACACATAATCAAATATCTCTATTGGCTCCGGCTTTTCAGACAGATATTGCGTTAATTTATTGAATGCTTCGTCGTTCAAATTGGCAGTCCAGCTTTCGCCAGTCAGTCCAGATTCAGAGCGGAGATAAAGTGGGGCAATATAGGTAATCTCGCACATAGCTGAGAACAGCCGATGGGCAATAATATTTTGTGATACAAATGGGGAAAAGAAACTTCTGGAAGTTTTGCAAAAGACCAAACCGATATTCGCTCCAATCGGGCAATTTGGTTCTGCCAGCAAATGTCCCATCGTGTTCTTTTCTCGGGGCCAAAGAACCCATCCACAAGAATTCCCAGAATAATATGTCCAACGAGAATCAAACGGACGAAATGAAATCGGAGTTATAGTGCCTCCGGACAATACATCATTTTGGATTTTCTCAGCTGTTTGTCCACGGCTAAATCTGCCCCATAAATCGAAAATATCTTTTTCTTCTGTGGCATTCTTAACAATGTCCATTCTCCTAATCAATTCAGCTTTTGTAGGAGCAATGGATGCTCCGTCATTACCAGAGACAATCCCTGTCACATTTACTGGGAACAGTTCGGCTACGCTAACACCTTTATCATAAGCTTCCTTATCATTACTTCCAAACGGAATAAAATACGCCATCTTTTGATCTAGCTTCAACTGAGAGAAAACCAGGTTGCCCTTGGCCAAGGCTTCAAACTTTGCTTCTCGAGTTCCCCAAATATCCGTGTAGTACACCTTTGCCCAATCGGTTTTTTTAGTTTTCTTGACACCAATAAACAAAGAAACCCCCTGCATAATGTCAAAGATGTTTTCATCCTTGCTTCCATCTGGAGCAGTTTCCTTTTTGTTGGCACTACCGTGAAGATTCACAATATAAATTTTATCAAAGGTTCGCAGAAGGCTACCACGCATACCTCTAAAGGTCGGATTATCTAGATACCCATTATTAGATACAAAGGCGAGTACGCCTTCTTTATTCTTATCAATGATCTGTTCGGAAAAACGAAAGAATTTTACGTAGTCATCATTCAGCCAGTGTTTCTTTTCACCGAAGTCGGTTACTCCATCTGTTTCAGTCTTGTATGCTGAAATGTCGTATGGGTTTGTAGATGCTGCCAAATATGGGGGATTGCCAATAATTACCTTAATTGGGCGGCGTGTTTTCCATGTATCAGCATTATAGGCTTCCTCTGTTATGGCAGCCGAAAAATCAAACAAGGTCAATTGTTCTCCACGTTCCAAATCGGACATGGGCGGTGTCAGAGTGTTGGTCAAAAAAATGTTTGTGGGAAGCTGAGTTGTCGGCAAATGACCAAGTGTTTCATCAATGGTACGACGAATCTTCAAGTGTGCAACAACATAGCTCGTCATCATAATCTCAAACCCAATTAAGCGGGAAAGCAAGCCGTTCTCTTGCTGAATATAGTTTTCGTAAAATACTGACCGAGCACCAGAAAAATATGTGTTTTTAATGTATTTGATAATTTCCGCACCAAAAGAGCCAGTACCGCAGGCTGGATCTAGAATGGCTACACGGGGTACGGAAATTGTCATCTCGTCTGACCACTTGTTTTTCGTTATCTTGTATGGCGCACACGGAACTTTCGTTGTGATCTGTTCGTTATTAGACAACCCACCTTCAATAGCAAAATCTTTGACCAAAATTTTATCTACAAAGGAAATCAGGTATTGCACAGCTTGAACTGGTGTGTAAAAAACGCCAAGAGATTTTCTTAATGCCGGGTCATAAAAAGTCAAAAATTCCTCGTAAAAGTGGATGATCGTATCTTTCTTCTCGTCTCTTTCCAGCAAATTAGAAATATTACAAATGCGGTACAAAGAGCATAGCTTATCAATAACACCTTCAAGGGTGGGATGTTTTCTTCCACTTCCTGCAATATGTAAAAAGAACTGCTTGAGAAGTTCAGATTCTTCTTGCAAATATTTGATGGCCTCATACCTATCAAATGAATCCGGCGTTGTGTCATTATACCTGGCAATAAATAACCCATAAACGATAGTCTGGGCATACATATCTGCAAACTCACGAGTGTTCATTAAGGGACGAAGGTCAGATTTAATCCTGCGATATAACCCGTATAGCTCCATGAACATAGGCAGCTTCTTTTGATTATCAGTCAAGAGCGGTTGCCCAGTACCATCATCTTTAAGAATACCAGAAATAATGCTGCGTATTGTACGGGCGTGCATTGCCATATACTCAGCCAGCTTAGTAGATGATTTTATTTGTGCAGGGTCACGGAGCAAAAAATCTTCTAAAAGGCTAAAAAACAGTTCGATATTGTCTTCTCTCAGAACTAGCTTTCCATCGACCAATTCCATAATTCGCAGACCGGTGTACATCTCTGTATCACCTGCACGCCAAAACCGCCATTCAATATTGTCAGTCAAAATAGCGTTGCCATATCTATCAGCTTCAATCTTGATCTGAGAGAGCGCCCTTTTATCAATGCCACCAACCTTTTTAACTTCAACGCCGGCAAAAGGTTCGGTTTCTGTAACTTCTTCTTCGGTATGCCAAAGCTTGATATCAATATTTTCTCCAGATTGGCCTTTGCGTTCACCAGACAAATCACGGGCTGCACAGCCAATATCCGTAAATAAAGCCATTATTGGGGCATTATAAGATGATTCGACATTTCCGAGGCTATATGCGTCACACACCGCCTTGAAGTATTTCGTGATAATTTCTGTTATATTAGTTTTCTCCATGTTAGCCTCCTGCTTATACTCCATATAAAATCATACGAAAATCGTTCTTTCTTCTGCTTTCGCCATAGCGGACACATGGGAATTTGCAAAAACAAGGCAATATCCCATGCGGGAAAATCTGAGAACCACCACCCCATGGTGAAAGTGTTTTTCAGATTTTTCATTTTTGACAGCGTGGAAACCACCCAGCTTTGAGAGGGTGGATACCATTGCTGCCAAAAATAATAGGGTATCCAAAGGGGAATATCCCCTTGGCTCTGGGTTTCCAATAGGGGCGAGCAGCATCCCTGTTGGCACACGATTTTCCGTAGGAAAGTCTAGTGTGTTATACCTTTGCTTCCGGCTGACGCTGGAAAGGGGCTGGCTTCGCCATCTGCTGTGCGGGCAGATAGCGGGTGACAGTCACTTTTCGGCGGCAGTAGGACAGGCGGATTTTGTACGATTACAGACGAAATCATGATTTGCCTAAAACCAAAATCCGTCTGTCCGGAAAAGGAAGCAGAGGTATATCATCCCTCGTCTCGCCGCAGCGAAACGCTAATACCACCATGGTAGTTCCAGCCAGAGATTATCCAGCGCCAATGCTTCGGTTGACCTTGCACGGCTCTCACTGAGATGAAAGTGCAGAGCTGTTCCCACAAGAGGATGCTCCATGTCATCCTCAAAGCCAAAGCGGTACAGCAGATAAACCCGCTCCCGTTCTGATATGCGCCGCAGCCCTTCATAGAGCTCTTTCCGGTTTTCCGCTTCCTCCATAATCTTTTCCGGCTCTGATGCATAGGAGTCGGCAATCAGGTCAGAACGCTGCATGGAATCTTCGCCGGGAAGCAAATCATCTAGGTGGATTCGTTCCAGCGGGATGCCGTCTTGATCTGACTGCATTCGCTGTTCAAAAGCTGCAAAGGTAGCCGAGATTAAATCCAACATAGCGTTGCGGATGGCAGACCCCGCATAGGTCAAAAACTTTATTTTTTTGCCGGGATCATATAGGGGGATCGCCCGAAGCAAGCCGATACTCCCCTCTTGAATCAGGTCATCGTGGTCGATACCCAGCTCACTGTTCACAAGGCCAACGCTGATGTACAATTCATTTGCAGTTTTTCGGATATACCCCAGATTGTTCTGCACCAGCTGCTCCTGCGCCTGTGTATCCCCTTGCTGTGCCAGCGTGCAAAGTCGCTCATTGGTCATCGTTTTCATCGCTTTGTTTTGGCTGCATACTCTCCATCATGTGAAGCAGCGCCTGCTGTAATTCCACCAGTGATTCATCCTCTGCCAACCCCATCTGGGAGATTGGCTGCACGACCATAGCGGCAAGCTGCTCTGGGGAAACCGATGGATGATGAAGATCCTGTCCTTTGGTCAGCTCTGAGAACATCTGCTCGGTAAGCTCTTTTGTCATGTTCTGGGAAATTTCCTCCCCAGAAGTCATTTCCTTTTTGATTTCTCTAAGAACTGCCATGAATTGATTCTGAATATTGGTCAGATCGGCTTGAAAAACCGGAACCTTATTAAGAGAGACTGCCTGTGCCGCTTGCTGTGACGCTTTCCGAATGTCCGGCTGTTCTTTACCTGTCATCAACAGCATGGAACTTAATGATTGCAGGATTTGGTTCTGTGCCGCAAATCCGGAGGCCATCGTTTCATCAAAATATAGGGCAATCATACTGGTCAGCTGGGCAAAACGGCGATTTTCCAGCAGGCGGCTCACCACTTCCGGGTTTACCCGTCCCGTATAGAGATTGCGTGCGGCTTCGGCAGAAAGGCCAAGCTCAGAGATGTCATAATTCTTCTTGTCCGGTACATTGGTCAGACAAAGGAGAAAATCCGAGGATACATTAAAAATCCGGGCAATACGGATGATCTGCTCGATAGTCAGTTTATTCTTTGTCCCATTCAGAAAACGGCTGATGGAGCTTTCCGCAACGCCAATTTTAGAAGCAAGCTCTGCCTGAGTAATTTTATACTCCTTCATCAAGTCTTGTAATCTCTGCTGTGGAGTATCACCAGGGAGATATTCCTGTTCCATAGGCAGATCACCTCGTTTCTTTTCTGTATTTCCCGCTTTTAATGCGGGCATCGGTTGGTTTTTCTGCATCCTCCGGGATGATCCAGCGGCTTCCTGCTCTTTGTGCGCCGGGAATCCGGTCTTGGTTGCAGAGGATGCCGACCCGTCGGGGAGAAATCCCCCATTTCTCTGCAATTTCAAACGTAGAAAGATATTTCATAACCAGCCCTCATTGTTTACAATTCTACTTTTTATTATATTCCATAACAGGAATAATCTCAATCCATATTTTAAGAATCCAGCCGCCTTCTATCTTGCAATTTTGCAAGTTTTGGAGGCGGTATTTTATTTTCTTGCAAGACTGACGGATTTTTTGAGCCATGCCCTTTTTCTCCGTACATTGA